>NZ_BACZ01000650.1 GCF_000333375.1 Curtobacterium sp. B18 | reverse complement strand
CGACGAGGACGACCGTCCGCTGCGGCCCGCAGTCCTGTACGGCGTGGACACGCGCACTGCGGACATGCTCCCCGGCGTGCATGGTCCTCTCCTTCGAGGTCGTGGTGCCGTGGTGGTCCAGGAGGCGCGGTGCACGTCCCGGGGTCCGGGTGCGTCCGTGACGGGGCCGGGTCGCGCGGTGGACTCGGCCCCGCCGGCGGACGGGGCGGTCAGACGAGGGCGGGTCGCGCCTCCTGGACGGCACCCTGCTCGGCCGGTACCGCGGTCGTCGGGCGCAGTGACTCCGGGAGCAGCGCGGCGTGCGCGAGCAGCAGCTCGTC
>NZ_BACZ01000651.1 GCF_000333375.1 Curtobacterium sp. B18 | reverse complement strand
CGAAGGTGTCGAGTTCGTCGGCGCCGCCGATGCCCTCGGCGACCGCCACGGCGCAGCAGGGAGCGCGCCCGTCGTCGCGACCGTGCAGGAGCTCGTCGCGCTCGGGATCGACACGGCCGTCGTGGCCGTCCCCACCGCCTTCCACGAAGCGGTCGGGCTCGAACTCGCCGCCGCCGGGGTCCACGCCCTCATCGAGAAGCCGGTCGCGGTCGACGAACAGGCCGCCGCGCGACTCGTCAGCGCGTTCGACGCCGCCGGACTCGTCGGCGCCGTCGGACACATCGAGCGCTACAACCCGGCGCTCCGCGCACTCCGCACCCGGCTCGACGCCGGCGAGCTCGGCGAGGTCTACCAGATCGCGACCCGTCGGCAGGGGCCGTTCCCGGCACGCATCGCCGACGTCGGCGTGGTGAAGGACCTCGCGACCCACGACATCGACGCGACCGCGTGGATCACCCGGTCGCCGTTCGTCCACGTCGGCGCGCTCGCCTGCACCAAGAGCGGTCGCCCGCACGAGGACCTCGTGACCGTCACCGGGCAGCTCGCGGACGGCACCGTCACCTCGCACCTGGTCAACTGGCTGACGCCGTTCAAGGAGCGGCTCATCGTCGTGACCGGCGAGCGCGGGGCCTTCGTCGCCGACACGCTGCACGCCGACCTCACGTTCCACGAGAACGGGACCACCGCCACCGCCTGGGACCAGGTCGCGGCCTTCCGCGGGGTCGCCGAGGGGGCGAGCACCCGCTTCGCGATCGAGAAGCGCGAGCCGCTGCTCGTCGAGCACGAGGCGTTCCGCGACGCCGTCCTCGGACGCGGAGACGACATCGTGACGCTCGCCGAGGGTGCCCGCACGGTCGCCGTCGCCGAGGCCGTGCTCCGTTCCGCGCAGACCCGCACCGCACTCCACCTCGCGGCCTGACCGCTTCCGTCCGCACCCGTCCGCACCCGTCCGCACCGGACCACCAGAACCCGTCCCGGCCCCGCCGGAGAGAGCAGCACACCATGAACGTCGTCGTCGTCGGCCTCGGCAAGATCGGCCTCCCGCTGGCCGTCCAGTACGCCCGATCGGGCGCGACCGTCACCGGACTCGACGTGGCACCCGCCGTCGTCGAGTCGGTGAACGCCGCGGTCGAACCCTTCCCCGGTGAGCACGGGCTCGCCGCCGGCCTCGCCGAGGTCGTCCCCGCCGGGATGCTCCGCGCCACCACCGACCCCGCCGACGCGATCCCGACGGCCGACGTCGTCGTGATCGTCGTGCCGCTCTTCGTCGGCCAGGACGGTGCCCCCGACTTCGGCTGGATGGACGCTGCGACGGAGTCGATCGGCGCGCACCTCCGCCCCGGCACGCTCGTCGCCTACGAGACCACGCTGCCGGTCGGCACCACCCGCACCCGGTGGGCGCCGATGCTCGAGCGCGCCTCCGGGCTCACCGAGGGCCGCGACTTCCACGTCGTGTTCTCGCCGGAGCGGGTGCTCACCGGGCGGGTCTTCGCGGACCTCCGGCGCTACCCGAAGCTCATCGGTGCGCTCTCCGGAGCCGGAGCCGACCTCGCCGACGACTTCTACCGGGCGGTCCTGCAGTTCGACGACCGGTCCGACCTGCCGCGCCGGAACGGCGTGTGGGACCTCGGGTCCGCCGAGGCCGCCGAGATGGCGAAGCTCGCCGAGACGACCTTCCGCGACGTCAACATCGCGCTCGCCAACGAGTTCGCGGTGTTCGCCGGGCGGAACGACATCGACGTCGCCAAGGTGATCGAGGCCTGCAACTCGCAGCCGTACAGCCACATCCACCAGCCGGGCATCGCCGTCGGCGGCCACTGCATCCCGGTCTACCCGCAGCTCTACCTCTGGAACGACCCGGACGCCACCGTGGTGCGCGCCGCCCGTGCGCGGAACCAGGCGATGCCCGACCACGCGGTCGACCTCCTCGCGCGCCTCCACGGCGACCTCGCGGGCCAGCGTGTCGTCGTGCTCGGTGCCGCCTACCGCGGGGGCGTCAAGGAGACCGCGTTCTCCGGGGTCTACGGCACGGTCACCGCGCTCGAGCAGCGCGGTGCGACGGTCACGGTCTCCGACCCGCTGTACTCCTCGTCGGAGCTCGAGCGGCTCGGCTTCACGGCGCACGTGCCGGGGGAGCCGGTCGACGCAGCGGTGGTCCAGGCCGACCACGCCGAGTACCGGACGATGGACCACGGCTCCCTGCCGGGCGTCCGCACCGTCGTCGACGGTCGACGCGTCCTCGACACGGCCAAGTGGGACTGCGTCGTCGTCGCCATCGGGGCACCTGCCGCGAACTGACATGCAACATGTGCAGAACTGCCGTCCGGGAGTCCTGCGCACCTAGCCTGCGGTCATGGACTCCAGGCCCCGTCCGTTCGACATCGTGCACGTGTCG
Source organism: Curtobacterium sp. B18 (assembly GCF_000333375.1). Taxonomy (GTDB): domain Bacteria; phylum Actinomycetota; class Actinomycetes; order Actinomycetales; family Microbacteriaceae; genus Curtobacterium. The sequence continues at coordinate 2,148 of NZ_BACZ01000651.1, read as the reverse complement.
AGCGCCCATCCGTGGACGGACAACCGTGTGCACCTCCGATCCGCAGCCACCGCGGCCGCGACCGGGTACCGGACCGCTCTGGTCGCCGTCTCGACCGACGGCCGCGCCGATCGTGACTGGGACGACCCCGATCCGACGACGGGCGTCTACGTCCGACGGCTCCGACGGCGACGACGCGCCGCCCGAGTGACGCTCTCGACCGCCCAGGCCGTCCGAGCGGCGTGGTCGTCCCGTGCCCGGGTCGTGCACCTGCACGACCCGGAACTCCTCTGGTCGGTACCGCTCCTGCGTGCGGCCGGTCGCGCGGTCGTCTACGACGCGCACGAAGACCTCCCCGCCCAGGTCGCCGGCAAGGAGTACCTCGGCCGGGCTGGTCGACGGCTCGCCGTGCCGATCGCGCACGCTGCGATCGCCGTGGCACGCCGAGCCTCGTTCGTGGTCGCGGCGACCCCGACGATCGCGGAACGGTTCGATCCGAGGTCGACCGAGGTGGTCCGGAACTTCCCCCGGCTCCGAGCGGTCGACCACGGGCTCCCGCCGTCCCAGCGCCGACGACGCATCGCCTACCTCGGTGCGTTGAACCGTGACCGCGGGCTGTCGGTCGTGACGGCGCTCGCCGACTCCCTGCACCGGGCACCCGGGTGGTCGCTCGTCGTCGCCGGGCAGATCGATGCGGCCGTCGATCGCCGCGCCTTCGACGCACAGATCGCGACCGGGCGGATCGCCTACGCCGGCGTCCTCGCTCCCGATGCGGCACGCGACGTGTTGCTCGATGCGCGCATCGGGATCGTCCCCCTCCTACCGACGCCGGCGTTCCGGACCTCGATCCCGACGAAGCTCCTCGAGTACCTCGCGGCCGGTCTGGCCGTGATCGCGACCGACGTCCCCGCCTGGCGTGCGCTCGTCGACGGCTTCGACTGTGTGACGTGGGTCCCACCGGATGACCCGGAGGCGATCCTCCGCGCCGTTCAGGCGTACGACGACGACCCGGCGCTGCTCGACCGACACGGTCGTGCGGCGGCCGAGGCCGCTCGCACCCGGCTGCACTGGGGACGCGAGTCGGGGCGGCTCACGGGGGTCTACCGCCGCCTGGGCCTCCCGGACCCGATCGGGGGCCTTTCTTATGGCATGTGATATTCTGTATCTCGACGGCCACGCAACGATGGTCGAGGACGGAAGGTCGACCCATGCGCCGGATCAGGACGCGCCGAGTCACGGCACGGAGACTGCCCGCCGTCGCGGTGATCCTGTCGGGCACGCTGATCGGGCAGGGGACCGTCATCGCCGTGTCGCCACTGCTGACGCGCGCGTACGGGCCGTCGGACTTCGGCGCGCTCGCGGTGATCACGGCCCTGTGCTCGATCCTCGGCGCGTTCGCCACCACGGGGACGGACCGCGCGCTGATGGTCGCCCCGACGGATCGCGCGGTGCGGCACCTCGTGCTCTTCGGACTGATGACCTCGGCCGTCGTCGCGGGAGCCGTCGGGGCGGCGGCCTGGTCCTTCCGGGACGCCCTCGCCGCGGGCTTCGACGCCCCGTCGCTCGCGGAGCTCTGGTGGCTCTTCCCCCTGACGACCGTCGCGATCAGTACCTTCCGGATCGTGAGCGCGACCGTCGCGCGACGACAGCGCTACACCGACCTGGCCACCCGGAACGCTGTGCAGGGGCTGGCACAGACCGCGTGGAACCTGCTCGCCGCACCGCTCGGACCCGTCGGCCTGCTCGCTGGCCTGTCGGTGGGCCGACTGGCGGGGGTGCTCGGCTCCCTGCCCGGATCCCGTCGCCGCATGCTCGAGGCGTCGGCGTCGGCGTCGGCGTCGGCGTCGGCGTCGGCGTCGGCGTCGGCGTCGGCACCCGCTTCGGTGTCCGTGTCGCGGTCGGACCGCATGGCGGCGACGCTCGGCGCACACCGGCGGTTCCTGCTCGTGACGCCCTGGTCCGCGCTCCTCAACGTCCTCGGGCAGCAGGGACCCAGTGTCCTCATCGCCCTCGCCCTGGGCAGCACGTCGGCCGGGTACGTCGCCCTCACGATGCGTGTGCTTGGTACACCCGTCGGCATGCTGGCGGACGCGGTCGCGCAGTGGTCCGGCGGCGTGTTCGGGCGATCGGTCCGCTCCGGCACACCGGGGACCGGCTGCTCAGACGGAT
>NZ_BACZ01000652.1 GCF_000333375.1 Curtobacterium sp. B18 | reverse complement strand
CAGCAGCACCCCGAGCACGACTCGACCCCGCCGCTGCCCGCCCTCGGCGACGCCGCCGACGTAGCCGAGGTACCCCGGCACGAGGGGCAGTACGCACGGGGACAGGAACGACACGAGGCCGGCGAGGGCCGCGACGGGGAGCGCCACGGCCATCTGCCCGCTGAGGATCGCGTCGGCGAAGGGGTTGCTGGACACGGGTCAGGAGGCCTTGCCCGACAACTCGTCGGAGACGAGCGTGTTGAGGATGCCCGGGCCGTCGACCGCACCGAGCACACGCGCGGCGACGCGGCCCTGCTTGTCGAGGACGATCGTCGCGGGGACCGCGTTCGGGGCGATCTGCCCGGAGAGCGCGAGCTGCATGGTGCCGGTCTGCTGGTCGAGCACGGTCGGGTAGTCGACCTTGAAGGTGCGCTCGAACGCCTCGGCGGTGCCCTGCTCGTCGCGCACGTTCACGCCGATGAACTGGACGTCCTTGCCCTGGAACTGGTCGTGGACCGTGTTGAGGTACTTGGCCTCGGCTCGGCACGGCGGGCAGCCGGCGTACCAGAAGTTCAGGACGACGACCTTGCCCTTGAGCTCCTTGGAGGACAGGGTCTGGCCGTCGATGTCCTTCGCGCGGAAGTCCACCGCGTCGGTGCGCTTGTCGGTGGCGACCTCGGTCACCGCGCCGTTGCCCGAGATGTAGTTCTGGGTCGTCCCGCTGCCGTACTGCTTCGACAGCGAGTCGTTGTCGGACGAGCACCCCGTGAGGACGAGGGCTGCCGCGACCGCCGTCGCCGCGAGGGCCGCGAGCCGCTTCCTGCTGCTGATCACACTGCTCCTTCGTCGATCGCGGTCGCGCGCAACGCCTGCGCCGGATCCGCGTACCCGACCTCGGTGAACCGACCGGACGAGGTGGCGGGCACACGCTCGACGGTGGTGATGCTCGAGAGGTCGCAGCGTCGCTTCCTCGGGTCGTGCCAGAGCTGCTCGCCGGCGAGGCGCCGGTGCACCATCCAGATCGGCAGCTGGTGGCTGACGAGGACGACGTCGCCCTCGTCGACGCTCTCCCACGCCGTCGCGATCGCGGCGACCATGCGGTTCGCGATGGACTCGTACGCCTCGCCCCAGCTCGGCCGGAACGGGTTCGCGATCCACGGCCACTCGGCCGGACGCGCCAACGAGCGCTTCGTGAAGCCCGGGGGCTGACCCTCGTACCGGTTCGTCGGCTCGATGAGCCGCTCGTCGAGGGCGACGTCGAGCCCGTAGGCCTCGGCCCAGGGCGCCGCGGACTCCTGCGTGCGCTGCAGGGGCGACGCGACGATGCGGCGGACGTCGACACCGGCGTCCTTCCACGCGATCGCGGAGGCGCTGGCCATCTGCTTGCCGAGGTCGCTCAGTCCGAAACCGGGGAGTCGCCCGTAGAGCACACGGTCCGGGTTGTGCACCTCGCCGTGACGGACGAGGTGGATTCGGGTCGCGGGCATGGGTTCCAGTGTAGGTCGCCCAGCCGTTCCCACCGGCCGCACAGGGGATTCACCGGATGCGGAACCACTCAGCCCAGTTCGCCGGACAGCCGCCCGTGGATCGCCGTGGACCCGGTGTTGAGGTGCACCACCTCGACGCTCGACCCGTGCTTGGCGAAGCGCTGCTCGACCCCGTCGAGGGCCGCCACCGTGCTGGCGTCGAAGACGTGCGCGTCGGACATGTCGATGACCACGTGCTCCGGGTCCTCGGCGTAGGAGAACCGGGTGACGAGGTCGTTCGAGGACGCGAAGAACAGCGCTCCACGGACCCGGTACCGGACCGTGTGCTCGTCGACGACCTCGCGCGCGACGCTCACGACGTGTGCTGCCCGCCGGGCGAAGACGAGCGCCGCGACGACCACCCCGACGAGCACGCCGGTCGCGAGGTTGTCGGTCACGACGACGACCACGACCGTGATGACCATCACCGCGGTCTCGCCGAGCGGCATCCGGCGGAGGGTGCGGGGCCGGATGCTGTGCCAGTCGAACGTCGCGACGCAGACCATGATCATCACCGCGGTGAGCGCGGCCATCGGGATCTCGGCCACGACGTCGTGCAGGACGATCGTCAGCACGAGCACCGACGCTCCGGCGGCGAAGGTCGAGATGCGCGTCCTGGCCCCCGCCGTCTTCACGTTGATGACGGTCTGGCCGATCATCGCGCACCCGCCGGTCCCGCCGAAGAAGGCGGAGGCGACGTTCGCGATGCCCTGCCCCCACGACTCCCGCCACTTGCTCGACCCGGTCTCGGTGATCGAGTCGACGAGCTGGGCGGTGAGCAGCGTCTCGATCAGGCCCACGATCGCCACCCCGAACGCGTACGGCGCGATGATCTGCAGCGTCTCCAGCGAGAACGGCGTGGTGATGCCGTTGAACCCCGGCAGCGCCGTCGGCAGCGCGCCCTCGTCGCCGACCGTCGGCACGGCGACGCCGAACAGGATGGTGATCGCGGTGAGTCGTGGCGGAACCACGCGGGCAGCCCGGAGGCGTCGGTCGCGGTCTGCGGCTCTGCGGGTGCGGTGATGGTCATGTGGGGCGGTTTCCTTTCAGATGACGGTCGGGAGGCGCGGCGCGCCCTGGCGAGGTCGGCTACCGGCCACCGAGGCCGGAGGTGACGATGCCCTTGACGAGGTGCTTCTGCAGCAGGATCAGCAGGATCACGGTGGGCAGCATCGAGATCACCGACGCCGCCATGACGAGT
>NZ_BACZ01000653.1 GCF_000333375.1 Curtobacterium sp. B18 | reverse complement strand
CCACCGGGAACGACGAGTACGGCGCGTAGGCGTGCCCCATCGCGGCCGTCGCGGCGGTCCGCAGGGCGGTCCAGTCCACGTCGGACGGGAGGCGCGGGTCGCCCCCCGCCGCGTCGGCGGCGGTCCGGCCGCCGCGCCCGTCCAGGGCCGTGGCCGGGTCCGCCCAGCCCGTCTGGTCGGTGGACGCGACGTGGTCGTCGCCCGCAGCGTGCGTGTCGGTCATGTGCCGTGCCTCCTGGCCGTCAGCTCTTGATGTACGGCTTGCCCGCCGCAGCGGGACCGCGCGACTGCCCGACCAGGCCGGCCACCGCGAAGATCGTCACCACGTACGGGAGCATGAGCAGGAACTCACTCGGGACGGGCGAGTTGATCGCGCCGAGCGTGTTCTGCAGGTTCGACGCGAAGCCGAACAGCAGCGCCGCGAGGGTGGCCTTGATCGGGTCCCAACGACCGAAGATGACCGCCGCGAGCGCGATGTAGCCCGCGCCGGCGGTCATGTCCTTGGTGAACGGACCGACCGCGTCGAGCGTGAAGTACGCACCGCCGAGGCCCGCGATCGCGCCGGCGAGGGAGACGTTCCAGAACCGCGTGCCGGTGACGTTGATGCCGACCGTGTCGGCGGCCTGCGGGTGCTCGCCCACGGCACGGAGGCGCAGGCCCCACCGGGTCTTGAAGAGCCCGAAGGTGACCACCGCGACCGCGACGTACGCCAGGTAGACCGTGACGCGCTGCTCGAAGAACACCGGACCGATCACCGGGATCTGGTGCAGGACCGGGATCGGGACGATCGGGAACCGGACGCCCACGTTCAGCGTCGTCTCGTTCGGCGAGAGCACCTGCGAGTAGAGGAACCCGGTCAGCCCGGAGATGAAGGCGTTGATGACGACACCGACGATCACCTGGTCGACGAGGTACTTGATGCTGAACGCCGCGAGGATGAACGACACGAGCGTGCCCGCGACGAGCGCCGCGACCAGGCCGACCCACGGCGAGCCCGTGATGGACGCGACCATCGCGGAGCTGAAGGCACCGGCGAGGAACTGGCCCTCGATCGCGATGTTCACGACACCGACGCGCTCCGAGATGACGCCGCCGAGGGCGCCGAACACGAGCGGGACGCTGAGGCTCAGCGCGCCGAGCAGCAGACCGGGGATCGGCAGGGACTTGCCCGCCGCGGCCCAGGTCAGGAACCCGATCACGAACACGACGGCGAACAC
>NZ_BACZ01000654.1 GCF_000333375.1 Curtobacterium sp. B18 | reverse complement strand
CCGCGCGTTGGCGCGGATGATGCCGGTCGTCTCCAGCACGGCCGCTGGGGCGACCAGGCGGAACCCGGCACGGTCGAGCCACGCTTCGACCGTGGCGCGGGTGCCGGACCCTTCCTCGCGGAGCAGCAGTGGCGTCTCCGCGAGGTCATCCGCGGTGATGCCTGAAGCGCTTGCCCACGGGTGGTGCGGGGCGACGACGACCACGAGTTCGTCCTCGTCGACCACCAGCGAGGACAGGTCAGGTGGCGCAGCAGGTGTCTCCGTGAATCCGATGTTCGGTGTCCTTCAACGAAGAACATCGCAGGTCGGTGGCCGACTAGGGTACGACGCCACCACCAGCTACGAGTCAGGGCGATATTCGGGTTGTCGCTCAGACTCGGGTCGTGAACGGGCCGGTCGGTTTCCGACCGGCCCGTTCCCCGTTTCCGGGCAGGTCGAGACGCGTCCGCCGCCAGCGACCCCGGTGCGACGGGGCCGTCCGCCGGCTGTGGTCAGACGACCTCGTGCCGCGGGATCTCCAGCCACACCACGACCGAGTCGTCCTCGTCGCCGTCCTCGTCGTCCATGCCCGCGCCGAGGGCAGCCGACTCGCTCGCAGCGAGGTCGAGCCGCAGCCCCACGACGGTCACGGCGGACGCCGAGCCCTCGGGGACCGTCCGGATGATCACGTTGTCGGCCTCACGGGCCTGCCGCAGCGCATCGGCGATCCGGGCGTGCACGCGGCGCAGGTCGGGCATCTCGAGGTCGTCGAGCCCACCGTCGTCGTGCAGCTGGACGGTGGCGCCGCGACGGCGGAGCCGCATCACCTCGTCGCGGACGTCGTCCGACAGCAGCGACCGACCGCGGATCTCGTCACGGATGGCCTGCTCGAGGTGCAGGCACTCGGCACGCTCGGCGTCGTCCAGGTCACCGCCGGTCTCGATGATCCGCTGCAGCATCGGCAGCGCCATCCGCGTCGTCTGGCTCAGGCGGAACTGGCGCTCGAAGACGTGGGCATCCTGCGCCGCCTGCCAGTCCGCCGTCTCCTGCTCGGCGCGGACGAAGTCACGGGTGACGCGCGTGGCCCGACTCGTCGCCGCGGCGAGACCGGTGGCGATCGCGACCCACGACACGCTGCCGAGCACCCCGAGCGATCCGAGTGCTCCGAGCCCGGCCCAGGCGACGGCGTGCACCGCGAGGAAGCCGACCCCGACCCAGGCGAACGGTCCGCGACCGCGCACCACGAGCACGACCATGAGCGTGCCGACGGCGGCGATCCACCACGTGCCGTTCCCCGGCCCCGCTGCCAGGTCGACGGTCGGCGACGCGACGATCGGCAGCACGACGGCGGTCGCGAGCGCGAAGCACGCGGCCCAGACCGGCAGCGAACGCCCGTGCACGAACACCGCGACCCCGGTCGCGGCCGCGTAGAGCACCATGCACGCGAGGACCGGGCCGATCTCGGCCTCCCCCGGGAGCGTCGTGGCGGCGAGGACCAGGTGGTACACCGAGAAGAGCGTGGCGAGCCCGATCGCGACGCCGGCGGGCAGTGAGGCCTTCACCGCTGCTCCCCCGTCGTCGGGCGCCAGTCGAGGAGCACCCGCGTGCCCGCTCCGGGCGCGGTGACGATCTCGGCGGTGCCGCCGACCGCGACGACGCGTTCCAGGATCGAGCGGCGGACGCCGAGTCGTTCGGCGGGGATCGTCGCGGTGTCGAAGCCCGTCCCGCGGTCACCGACCTCGACGTTCACGCCGGCACCGCGCTGCTCGACGACGATCCAGCGTTCGACGTCGGCCGGGCCGGCGTGCTGCACGCTGTTCACCGCGGCCTGGACGGCCGCGGAGGCCACGGCGTCCGCCACGATCGCGGGGACACGGGCCGTCCCGAGGTGCCCGCGGTCGACGCGCACCGGCGCCGCGAGGGCCCCGACGGCGTCGGCGATCCGCTCCCGCAGGTCGACGAGCGGGACCGGCGGTGCGTCCCCCGGACCGTCCGACGCGGCCGCCTCGAGGTGGTCGATCGCGTTCCGGGCCATGCGCGCGGCGAGCACCTGGGCGTCACGGGTGTCCGCGCGCGCGGCGGAGAGCAGTGTCGTCAGGACGCTGTCGTGGACGATCGCGTCGACCTGGACCCGTTCGACCTCGGTCGCGTGCTCGCGGATGGCGTGCGAGTACCGACGGACCGCCGTCGCCTGGGCAGCGTCGACCGCCGCAGCGGCACGGCGCAGCACGATCACGATGATGAGGGCGGCACCGCTGAGGATCGCCGTGTAGAAGCCGTTGAGGACCGCGCCGGCGCCCGCGTCGCCGCCGGCCGGGGTGAACCGGATCGCCACGTAGACGGCCGGGACGAGTGCGGTGTAGACCGACGCCCGCCACGGCGCGAACCCCATGGCGGCGGCCGTCGACCCGACGGTGCAGAGCCACCACGGCCACGGTGCCTGGTCGGACGGGATCGGCTCGCGGGCCGTCAGCGGCCAGGTGACGAGCACGACGAGGAACACGAGGGCGCAGACGATCTGCGCGATCTGGGCCAGGCGCCGCACGAACACCGACGCCCCCACGAACAGGAACGACGCGGCGAGCGCGCAGGCGGCCACCGGCCCCCACACCGGGTCGAGGTACGGCAGCTGGGACAGCACCGCGGGCACCGTCGTGGCACCGAAGCCGAGCGCGGCCACGGCGATGAGGATCGCGAAGGCACGCTCGACCGACGCCTGGGTGATTGACGCGCGGACACTGCGTGCGGGATCGGCGCCGAACGGCGCGGGCTCGATCGCCCCGACGGCCGTCCTGGCGGCCCCGGCCCCTGCGGCGGGCGCGGCTCCGGCACCGGCCGTCGTGCCGGGACCGGCCCCGGCGCCGTTGCCGGGTGCAGCGTCCGCCGCCGTCATGCTGTTCAGCGGCCGTCGCCGTCGGGGTCGATGCCCGAGTCGAGCCCCGGCAGGATGCCGTCCTCGACCGCGCGACGGAGCAGGTCGACCTTCGTCGGGGCGGGTCGACCGACCTCGACGTACTTGACACGGATGCGGTCGAGGTACTCGCGGGCGGTGGAGTAGCCGATGCCGAGCTGCTGCGCGGCCAGCTTCAGCGGGAGGCCCGAGGCGTACAGGTGCAGGATCTCGCGCTCGCGGCGTCCGAGCTGCGCCTTCGCGAAGTCGCGGTCGGCGTCGATCGCACTGGCCCACTCGAGGTTGTTCAGCACGTCCCCGCGCGCGACGGTGGCGACGGCGGCCATCACGGTCTTCGTCGCCGAGGACTTCGGGATGACGCCGGCCGCCCCTGCGGCCAGTGCCTCACGGACGTTCGCGACCCGGTCGGCGATCGAGTGCACGAGCACGGCGGAACCGGTGCCCTGCACACCCTTCACGTTCGCGGTCACGGTCGAGCCGTCGCCGAGGGACAGGTCGAGGACGACGACGTCGACCTCGCGCCCACCGAGGTTCTCGATGTACTCGGGCACGCTCGCGGCGGTGAGGACCACCTCGAACCCCTCGTTCTGGCACGCTGCCTGGATCCCGAGCCGCACGGACTCGTGGTCGTCGACGATCGCGACACGGACGGGCTTGGTCGCCAGTCCGGTCGTTCCGGTGGTGGTCGTGTCTGTTGCCACGGTGGCCTCTCTCGTCGATGTGCTCGCCGGCCCCTGAAACCGGTTCGCCATCACCGCCCAAGGATACCCAGGTCGGACTCAGGCAGCGGCGCGATGCGATCGCGCCGCGCCGACGTGTCCGCGGGCGACACGCGTCGCGCGGAAGGGCCAACCCCGTGGGTCACCGCGCAGCCGCCGCATCGGACCGAGCCGTTCCCGGGCGCGTCGAGCCCGCCGAGCCCGGCCCGGTCCGTGATCGACGTCAGGCGACGGGCACCAGCCGCGCCACGGCCTCGAGGTGGTGGGTGTGCGGGAAGAGGTCGAACGCACGCAGCGCCTCCAGGCGGTACCCGAGGTCGGCGAACGTCGCGACGTCGCGCGCGAGCGCCACCGGGTCGCAGGCAACGTAGACGACCTGCGCCGGCTGGAGCGCCGCGATCTGCACGACGACCTCGCGACCGGCGCCGGAGCGCGGCGGGTCGAGCACGACGGTGCCGGCGCGGTGGCGCTGCCGCTCGGTCGCCGTCAGCGACGACACGGTCCGCTGCAGCCAGCGGTCGACGCGGGCGGTCTCGGCGCGCACGCCGATCCACTCGGCGAGGTTCTCCTGCGCGTGCTCGGTGGCGCGCTCGGAGCTCTCGACGCTCGTCAGCTTCGCGCGGGGCCCCACGAGGTCGCCGAGTGCGGCGCCGAGCAGCCCGACACCGCCGTAGAGGTCGAGGTGCTGCCCCTCGGGGTCGAGCCGGTCGCGGTCGACGAGGTCCTGCACCGCGGCGGTCAGCACGGCGGGCGCCTGGCGGTGCACCTGCCAGAAGCCGTTGTCGTCCACCTGGAACGAGCGGTCCCCGACGGTCTCGGTGACCACGGTCGGCTTCTGCTCGTCGATCACGAGGCGCGCGCCCTCGGAGCCGCTCGGTGCGAGGACGTCGACGACCGAGGCACCGGGCATCGCGCCGCGGCCGAGCGGTGCGCTCTCCTGCACGGTGCGGCTCGCGAGCGGCAGGGACGCGACCGGGACCACGGTGTGCGACCGGGCGGCGAAGGGTCCGGCGGTCCCGTCCTCGTCCACGTGCAGACGGACCCGGGTGCGCCACCCGGTGCCGCCGGTCTCGTCGTCGCCGGGCGCGGCCTCGACGACGACGTCGTGCCCGAGGACCTCGGCGAGGTCGGTGCGGGCGAACCGGGCGAATGAGTCGACCAGGACGTCGTGCTTCAGCGTGCGCTGGTGGCCGAGGGCGATGTGCCCGAACTCGGCGCCGCCGGCACGGACCGCGGGGTCGCGGTCGAGGGCGGCCTCGGGCCAGACGTGGTCGACGCGGTGCTCGCTCGGCGTCTCGACCGACACGGTGTCGGCGCGCCAGAACGACTTCTTCCGGTCCTCGGTCACCCGGGCACGGACGCGCTCGCCCGGGATCGCGTCCGACACGAACACCACCCGCCCCTCGTGCCGTGCCACCGAGATGCCGCCGTGGGCGATCCCGGTGACGTCGAGGTCGAGCAGCGTTCCGACGGATTCACCCATGGTTCGATGTTCCCATGCGTCTGTACCTCGCGAGTACCTCCCCCGCCCGCCGTGCCCTGCTCGCCCAGACCGGGATCGAGCCGGTGCTCGTCGCGCCGGGGGTCGACGAGGACGCCGCGGTCGCCGCGGCCGCCACGTCGCTCGGCCGCGACCTGACCGGGCCGGAGCTTGTGGCGATGCTCGCGGTCGCCAAGGCCTCGGCCGTCGCGGACGCCCCGGTCGACGGTTCCCCGGTCGACGGCTTCGTGTTCGGCGGGGACTCCGCGTTCGAGGTCGACGGCGTGCTGTACGGCAAGCCCCACGACCCCGAGGTCGCCCGGGAGCGGTGGCGGCAGATGCTCGCCGCCGGCGGCGGCACGCTCTGGAGCGGGCACTGCGTCGTCGACCGGCGCCTGGCCGTGGACGCACCCGACGTCCTGGACGCACCCGCCCAGGGGCCTGGAGGCGCGGGTCGGGCCGGCACCGTGCCTCCCGTCCGCACCGTGGACGCGTCGGGCGGTGGGCCGCTGGGCGCCGCCGCGTTCGTCGCGGGCGTCACGCCCGGCGGGTCGGCGATGGTCGCCGCCGGCGACCACGTGGTGGCGGTCGACAGCGCCGTCCTCACCTTCGCCGACGACGTGTCGCCCGAGGAGATCGACGCGTACATCGCGACCGGCGAACCGCTCGAGGTGGCCGGCGCCTTCACGATCGACGGACGGGCCGCGGCCTACATCACCCGGATCGACGGCGCACCGTCGGCCGTGGTCGGGCTGTCGCTCCCGGTGCTGCGGTCGATGCTGCTCCGCGGCTTCGGCATCGCCTGGCACGACCTGTGGGCACTGTAGACATCCACACTTCTTCGCGCTCGTTCTTTGTGGGTGCCAGTCAATTCGTGGCCCTCCCGCACGAATACGCTGACTTACCATGCCCCGTATCAGCAAGGTCCTCATCGCGAACCGCGGCGAGATCGCCGTCCGCATCATCCGCGCGGCCCGCGACGCAGGCAAGGCATCGGTCGCGGTCTACGCCGACCAGGACCGTGACGCCCTCCACGCACGCCTCGCCGACGAGGCCTACGCGCTGAACGGCACCACGAGCGCCGACACCTACCTCGTCATCGACAAGATCATCTCGGTCGCCCGACGGTCCGGCGCCGACGCCGTGCACCCGGGCTACGGGTTCCTGGCCGAGAACGCCGACTTCGCCCGTGCCGTCATCGACGCGGGGCTGACGTGGATCGGGCCGTCGCCCGCGTCCATCGAGCAGCTCGGTGACAAGGTGTCCGCGCGTCACGTGGCCGAGAAGGTCGGCGCGCCGCTCGCACCGGGCACCATCGAGCCCGTCAAGGACGCCTCCGAGGTCATCGCGTTCGCGGACGAGGTCGGCCTGCCGGTCGCCATCAAGGCGGCCTTCGGCGGCGGCGGCCGCGGCCTGAAGGTCGCCCGCACCCGCGACGAGGTCGAGTCGCAGTTCGAGTCGGCGACGCGTGAGGCGATCGCGGCGTTCGGTCGGGGCGAGTGCTTCGTCGAGAAGTACCTCGACAAGCCGCGCCACGTCGAGACCCAGTGCCTCGCCGACGAGCACGGCAACGTCGTCGTCGTCTCCACCCGCGACTGCTCGCTGCAGCGTCGCCACCAGAAGCTCGTCGAGGAAGCGCCCGCGCCGTACCTCACCGCCGCACAGACGGAGCGCCTGTACGAGTCGTCGAAGGCGATCCTCCGTGAGGTCGGCTACGTCGGTGCCGGCACGTGCGAGTTCCTCATCGGCGCCGACGGCACCGTGTCCTTCCTCGAGGTCAACACGCGCCTGCAGGTCGAGCACTGCGTCTCGGAGGAGGTCACCGGCATCGACCTCGTCCGCGAGCAGTTCCGCATCGCCGAGGGCGGCGTGCTCGACTACTCCGACCCCGTGGCACGCGGCCACTCGTTCGAGTTCCGCATCAACGGCGAGGACCCCGGTCGGAACTTCTTCCCCGCGCCGGGCCCCGTGCACGCGTTCCACGCGCCGTCCGGCCCCGGTGTCCGCGTCGACTCGGGCGTCGTGTCCGGCGACGTCGTGTCCGGCTCGTTCGACTCGATGCTCGCGAAGCTCGTCGTCACCGGCGCCACGCGCGCCGAGGCGTTGGAGCGCTCGCGCCGTGCCCTCGCCGAGTTCGAGGTCACCGGCCTGCCGACCGTGCTCCCCTTCCACCGAGCCGTCGTGTCGGACCCCGCGTTCGCGACGTCGGACGACGAGCCGTTCTCCGTCTACACGCAGTGGATCGAGACCGACTTCCAGAACGACATCCCCGCGTGGAGCGGCTCCCCCGAGGAGCTCCCCGCGCCGGCCGACCGCGAGAGCGTCGTCGTCGAGGTGCAGGGCAAGCGCATCGAGGTCACCATGCCGTCGATCGTCGGCGTCGGTGGCGCTGCGGGTCGTCGTCCGGCCGGGCCCTCGGCTCCCCCGAAGCGTCGGTCGTCCGGTGTGCGCGGCGGGCTCGCCTCGTCCGGGTCGGTGACGTCCCCGATGCAGGCCACGGTGGTGAAGCTCGCGGTCGCCGAGGGTGACACCGTGGTGAAGGGCGACCTGCTCGTCGTGCTCGAGGCCATGAAGATGGAGCAGCCCGTCGCTGCCCCGCGCGACGGCGTCGTCACGGGGCTGAACGCCCCCGTCGGCCAGACGATCTCGTCCGGCCACGTGCTGCTCGAGCTCGCGTAGGCGGCGCGCGCGCCGCCGCGCGCCGGCGCGCCGCCGCGCGCCGCGCTTCGCACAACCAAAGTCCCTTCGAACCACGGCATCGCGCGGTTCGGAGGGACTTTGGTTGTGCGCGAGCACCTCGAGCGCCAGTCGCCATCAGCGCAGTCGGGCGAACGAACGCCGGCTCGTCGGGACGCCCAGTCCTCGAAGGAGCGCCCGGAGCACCTCGGCATCATGTGCTTCCGGCCATCCGAACCGTCCCACTGCCTGAACCTCCGGATGCCTGCGCAGCCTGTCTTCTCGTCGCTTCTCCGACACCACGACGTCGGCAACGGTCGTCCCGGCTGCGCGGAGCGCCGGGTCGACGTACTTCGCCTTCCCGTCGAACTCCAGAACCACACCCTCGTCGGGGAACCAGAAGTCCACCCGTGCGATGAAGCCGTCCGCATCCCAGAACTCGCGCTGGAGTACGGGACGAGGGGCGCCGGCCTCGTCGAGCGCGACTCGTCCGATGGATTCCCCAGGCGATCCGCTCGCGGCGTCGGCGAGCTCGATCGCAGTGATCGCACGCTGCCGCCCGTGGACGGCGTTCCGGGCGACGACTTCGGCACGGATGTCGTCTCGGGCCAGTCCGCGTCGGAGCGCCGAGTCAAGTGCCGGCACGGACATGCGGAGGTCGTACGAGATCGCGAGGTCGGCGGCAGTGCTCACGAGGTCGGTGAGCCGGCGGCCGTTCGACACCATGGCCTGTGTCCGGATCGTCCGTTGGGCGCCTGGCCGTTTGCGGACGTGCGCCAGTCCCTGCGACGTCGTCCGTCGAGGATCGAGCACGTCGACGGTGTCGGGGAACTCACCGGTCCAGGGCAGGCCGTGCAGTGCGGCCGCCGACGCGTGCGAGACCACGAGACGAGAGGCGAGACGGTCGTGCACCGCCTTGATCCGCGCAATGTGTCGCTCTCCGGGCGTGGCTCGTCGCCATTCAGCTGCGTCGACGAAGCGACCGGGGACGAGGCGTACGAGGTCTCCGGCATCCGCCGCGCGCTGGAGGGCTCGCCCCCTGCGGCCGGACGGATCGGCGGTGCCACCGTGGATGATCGTGAGTCGTGCCATCGCACGAGCGTTGTCCGGGATTGCCCCACCAGCGCACATCGTGGCCGCTTCCGTGGACGGCGCGCCCTTCGGGTGGGTGTGTGGAGGAGGACGCGATTCGCCGCCGCACAACGAAAGTCACGTCGAGCCGGGGAAGACCACGGTTCGACGTGACTTTCGTTGTGCGAGGCGCCGGACGCGGGGCTGGGCCCCCGGCCTACGACACCAGGGGGCGGACGTCGGCGGCGAGGGCGTCGACGAGCGCCTGCGCCTCGGCCGGAGTCGCGGCGACGGTGTCGATGTAGACCTTCACCTTCGGCTCGGTGCCGCTCGGGCGGACGATCACCCGAGCGTCGCCCGTGAGGTCGTAGCGCAGGATGTCCGACGGCGGGAAGCCCTCGACACCGTCGGCGTAGTCCGTCACCGACAGCACCGTCAGCCCGCCGAGCGTCGTCGGCGGCGTCGACCGCAGCGACGCCATGACCTGCCCGATGCGGGCGAGGTCGTCGACCCGGGTCGCCACCTGCCCGGACGCGAACGCCCCGAACTCGGCGGCGAAGGCGTCGAGCTGCCCGGCGATCGACGACCCCGAGGCGGCGAGCTCCGACGCGAGCGACAGCAGCGACAGCGCCGCCGAGATGCCGTCCTTGTCGCGGACCACGTCGGGATCGACGAGGTAGCCGAGCGCCTCCTCGTAGCCGAACAGCAGCCCCGGCACACGCGAGACCCACTTGAAGCCGGTGAGGGTGTCGCGGTACTCCAGCCCGTGCCGCGCGGCGACCCGGGCGAGCGCCGGCGACGACACGATCGACGCCGCGAGCGTGCCGCCCACCCCGGCAGCGGACGCCTGGGCGGCAGCACGCCACCCGAGCAGCCACCCGACCTCGTTGCCGGAGAGTCGACGGAAGGACCCGCTGCCGTCCGGGATCGCGAGCGCCAGACGATCGGCGTCCGGGTCGTTCGCGATGACGAGGTCGGCCCCGACGGCGACGCCGCGCGCGATCGACAGGTCCATCGCCCCCGGCTCCTCGGGGTTCGGGAACGACACCGTCGGGAACGCCCCGTCCGGCTCGATCTGCTCGGGCACGGTCACCGGCACGGCGAACCCGGCCGCCTCGAACACCGCGCGGGCGGTCTCCCACCCGACGCCGTGCATGGCCGTGTAGACGACCTTCGGCTGCGCGTCCGGTGCGAGCCCGGGCACAGCCACCGTCGCCGCGGTGGCGGACACGTAGGCGTCGAGCAGCTCGGACGTGGCGACGGTGTAGTCGGTGGCGCGGTGCAGGTCGGTGATCGAGCCAGCGGCGACGGCGTCGATCGCGGCCGCGATGTCGGCGTCGACCGGCGGCACGATCTGCGACCCCTCGTCGTCCTCGCCGAGGTAGACCTTGTACCCGTTGTCCCGCGGCGGGTTGTGGCTCGCCGTCACCATCACCCCGGCACCGACGTCGAGGTGCCGCACGGCGAACGCCAGCACGGGCGTGGGGAGCGCCGACGGCAGCAGGGTGACCTCGAGTCCGAGGCCGCGCATGACCTCGGCCGAGTCGCGCGCGAAGACGTCCGAGTTCACCCGACCGTCGTAGCCGATGACCACGCTCTGCCGCCGGCCGGTGTCGATGAGGAACCGGGCGAGTCCGGCCGCGGCCTGCGTGACGACCACCCGGTTCATCCGGAGCGGTCCGTACCCGAGCTCGGCGCGGAGGCCGGCGGTGCCGAACGCCAGGCGCCCGGCGAAGCGCGCGGCGAGGTCCTGCACGGCGGGACCGTCGCCGGTCGCCGCCTGGTCGATCGCCGCATCGAGCGAGGAACGGGTCACCGGGTCCGGGTCCTGCGCGAGCCAGTCCCGTGCGGCAGCGACGACCCCGTCGACGTCGAGCTTCACCGGTCGTCCCCGAGCGCCGTCACGACCCGTGCGAGCAGGTCGGCGATCACCGGCTCGGCCTCGCGGCCGGCCTCGAGCACCTCGGCGTGCGACAGCGGCGTCTTCTGGATGCCGGCGGCCAGGTTCGTGATGAGCGAGAAGCCGAGGACCTCCATGCCGGCCTGCCGCGCGGCGATGGCCTCGAGCGCGGTGGACATGCCGACGATGTGCCCGCCGATGGTCTTCGCCATCTGGACCTCGGCCGGGGTCTCGTAGTGCGGACCGCGGAACTGCGTGTAGACGCCCTCGTCCAGCGAGGGGTCCACGCCGCGGGCGACCGCTCGGAGCCGCGACGAGTACAGGTCGGTGAGGTCGACGAACGTGGCGCCCTCGAGCGGGCTGTCAGCGGTGAGGTTGATGTGGTCGCTGATGAGGACCGGGGTCCCGGGCGTCCAGTGCTCCTTGATGCCACCGGCACCGTTCGTGAGGACCATGATCGACGCCCCGGTCGCCGCAGCGGTCCGGACGCTGTGCACGACGCGACGCACCCCGTGCCCCTCGTAGTAGTGCGTGCGCGCACCGATCACGAGTGCGTGGCGACCGTCGGACAGCCGGATCGAACGGACCGTACCGGAGTGTCCGGGCACGGCGGAGGCGCTGAAGCCGGGGACCTCGGACGCCGGGATCTCGGACACCGTCTCCCCGATGAGGTCTGCGGCCTTGCCCCAGCCGGAGCCGAGGGTCAGGGCGATGTCGTGGCGGTCGATGCCGGACTTCGAGGCGATGACCTCGGCGGCGTCACGCGCGACCTCGAACGGGTCTGCGGCGGGGTCGTTCAGCGGGTTCTCCGTGCTCATGCCCCAACTCTAGAGGGCACCGAACCCGCCGAGCGGTCGTGGAACGGCGTCAGTGTTCGCCGAGCGCCCGGTCCACCGCGGCCGTGATCTCGGCCTGGTCGAAGTGGTTCCGGATCACGATGACCTCGGCGTAGGTGGACCCGATCGCCTCGACGAACTCCTCGCTCGTGAGGATCACGTTCGCGTCGTCGGACACCCGCTGCACGGACGCCACGTCGGCCGCCACCACCGAGGCCGTCAGCCCGAGGGTCACGAGTGCCTTCTCGGCGTTCACCTTGAGGATCGCGCTGGCCCCGATGCCCGCGCCGCAGATGGTCACGATCTTCACGCGGACACTCCCATGATCACGCGGACCTCGTCCGCCGTGGTCGCCGCGGCGATCCGACCGGTCACCGAGGCGTCGTTGAACAGGTTCGCGATCTCGCCGATCGACTCGAGGTGCGTGCCGACACCGGCGACCGCGAGCCCGAGCACGACCCGGACGGGGTCGTTGTGCGGGTGCCCGAACGTCACCGGTTCGGCGAGCGTCACCACGGACAGCCCGTCCCGGAGCACCGCGGGGCCCGGCCGGGCGTGCGCGAACGCGAGCCCCGGCGAGATGACGATGTACGGCCCGTGCTCCTCGACGAGCGCGATCATCGCGTCGGTGTAGGGCTCGGTCGCCGCTCCGGACGACACGAGGGCACCACCGGCCGCCCGGAGCGCGTCACGCCACGAGGACGCGGTCGCCCCGAGCACGACGGCGGAGTCCGGCAGCGGCGGCAGTGGCATTCGTCAGGCCTCCTGGTGGCCGGCCGTGATGGTGGCGATGATGTCCTCGCGGTCCTCGAGCGGCAGGAACGAGCCGAGCGCCGCGTTGATCTGGAACGCGGCGAGGTCGTCGAGGTCGTAGCCGAACGTCCCGGCGAGCAGCGCGAGCTCCTTCGACAGCGTCGTGTCGCTCATCAGGCGGTTGTCGGTGTTCACGGTCACCCGGAAGCCGAGCTGGTAGAGCACGTCGAACGGGTGGTCGGCGAGGTCGTCGCCCCACGCCGCGATCGCGCCGGTCTGCAGGTTCGACGACGGCGAGACCTCGAGCGGGATCTCGCGGTCGCGCACCCACGAGGCGACCTCGCCGAGGGAGGCGAGCGTCGAGCCGTCACCGGCGTCGGACAGGGTGACGTCCTCGAAGATGCGGACGCCGTGCCCGAGGCGCAGCGCACGGCCGTCGACGAGCGCGGACCGGATCGAGGCGAGCCCGTCGGCCTCGCCCGCGTGCACGGTGACGGGGAACAGCTCGGACGCCAGGTGGTCGAAGGCGGCGCGGTGGTTCGAGGCGGGGAACCCGGCCTCGGCCCCGGCGATGTCGAAGCCGACGACCCCGTGGTCGCGGTGCCGGACGGCGAGCTCGGCGATCTCGAGCGATCGGTCGGCGTGCCGCATCGCGGTGACGAGCTGCCCGACGCGGATGCGACCACCGGCGGCATCGACGGCTTCCTCGATGCCGCCCTGCACGGCCTCGACCGTCTCGTCGAGCGTCAGGCCGCCGCGCAGGTGCTGCTCGGGTGCCCAGCGGACCTCGCCGTAGACGACGCCGTCGGCGACGAGGTCCTCGACGAACTCCTTCGCGATGCGGTGCAGCTGGGGCGCCGTCTGCATCACCGAGGTGGTGACGTCGAAGGTCTTGAGGTACTCGACGAGCGAGCCCGAGTTCGACTGGTCGGCGAACCACGCTCCGAGCGCCACGGCGTCGGTGGTCGGCAGCGCCACGCCGGCCTCGGCAGCCAGCTCGACGATCGTCGCCGGACGCAGGCCACCGTCGAGGTGGTCGTGCAGCGAGACCTTGGGCAGGTCGTTGATGACCGCTCCGGCGTCGGGCAGGCGGTAGGTGGTGGCGTCGGAGCTCATGCACTCAGGCTATCGGTGGTCACCGACCGAGCGCAGGCACCTGTGCACAACAGACGACGGGACCCACTGGAGGCTCTCCACAGCCGGGCAGGCAGCCGCGGCCCGGCCGGTGGCCGGTCCCACCGCCCGGGTTCAGCCCGTGATGCGCTCGCGCACGATCGGTCCCCGCGCGGGCGCCTCGGTGCCGATGGACCACGCACCCTCGAGCGACTCGAGCGCCCGCGGGATCCGCGACGCGTCGTCGGTGTGGAGCGTCCAGAGCGGCTGCCCCGCGGCGACGGTGTCACCGGGCTTGACGTGCAGCTCGATGCCCGCCCCGGCCTGCACCGGGTCCTGCGCGCGCGCACGGCCGGCACCCAGGCGCCAGGCCGAGAGGCCGAACGGCAGGGCGTCCTGCTGCGCGAGCACGCCCGACGACGGCGCGGTGACGACGTGCTGTTCGCGGGCGATCGGCAGCGCGGATGCGGGGTCCCCGCCCTGCGCCTGGATCATCCGGCGCCAGGTGTCCATCGCGCGGCCGTCGGCCAGCGCGGCGGCGGGGTCGGCGTCCGGCAGTCCGGCCAGCGCGAGCATCTCCGACGCGAGTGCGACGGTCAGCTCCCGACGTCGGCCGGCCCACCGCCCTG
>NZ_BACZ01000655.1 GCF_000333375.1 Curtobacterium sp. B18 | reverse complement strand
ACGCGTTCGCGCTGATCTTCCCAGCTCGGCCGTGGGCAGGTTGACCACGAGCCGCGGCGTGCCGGCGGCCAGGGCCTCGGCGTAGACCTCGTCGAGGACGTCGACGGCGGCCTGTCCGGCGGCACCGTCCGGCACGCCGTAGACGAAGCGGTCCGGGCTGATCGTGTCCTGCACCGCGAAGCCCTCGCGGAGGAACTCCGGGTTCCACACCAGCGTCGCACCGGGGACCGCTTCGGACACCTCGGCGGCCAGGCGCGCCGCGGTGCCCACCGGGACCGTGGACTTGCCGACGACGAACTCGCCCGCGGACAGGTGCGGCGTCAGCGCCGCGACCGCGGCGTCGACGTACGTCAGGTCCGCGGCACCGGTCGGCCCCTGCGGGGTGCCGACGGCGAGGAAGTGCACGCGCGCACCGGCGACCTCGGCCATGTCGGTCGTGAAGCGGATGCGACCGGACGCGAGCGCCTCGCGCAGGATCTCCGGCAGACCGGGCTCGAAGAACGGGGCCTCGCCCGCGGCGAGCCGTTCGATCTTGGACGGGTCGACGTCCACCGCGACGACGTCGTGCCCGAGCTTGGCCATGGAGGCGGCGTGCACGGCACCGAGGTAACCGCAGCCGATGACAGAGATACGCACGACGAAGACGGTACCGGAGTCTCGGTGGACTTCGGGTGCACAGCGCCCGTCGCCGGGGAACCGTCAGGGGCGGACGTCGCCCCAGCGGGGGCGGTCGGCGCCGCCGACGATCTCGTCCCAGTCGGGTTCGCGGTGCCGGCGCCGTGCCTCGTGCGCCTCGACGAGGTCGTGCAGGACCGCGACGACGAGGTCCGCGTGCGGGACGTCACCGAGCACCAGTGCCGGTTCGTCCCCGGGGAACACGAGGACGTCCCCGGACCGGAACACCCCCTGCAGGCCGCGGCGCCGCACCGTCACGTCGTAGCCCCGCGAGTGCAGGAGCTCCCGCCGGGTGCGCGTCCCGAGGCCGTGCACGACGACCAGACGCCGGGTGGTCACGACGTAGCGCTCGGACATCCAGCGGAAGAGCGGCATCGCCCCGCCGAGGAACACCAGGAGTACGACGAGGCCGGCCACCACCGCGTTCAGCCACGCGAGCTGGGCACGGAACACACCGAAGCCGAACCCGCCGGCGAGCATGACGAGCACCACGAAGACCGCCGGTCGCACCAGCCGGCGCGCGTGCGGCCGCAGCCGCGCGACCACGCGTTCGGGCGACGGCTCGTCGGTCATGCCGTCATGCATACCGCAGGTGGGTGACGTCCCCCACGGCGACGCCCCTGGAGACGCCCGCTCGATCCCGGATCGTGATCCGACCCTCGTCGTCGATCCCGGTCGCGTCGCCCTCGGAGGTCGTGCCGTCCGGCAGCTCGAGGCGGACGCGCTGCCCGATCGTGCCGCAGGCCGACCGGACGTGGGACCGGACCCGTTCCGCGTCGTCACCGCCCGCGACCAGGGCGACCACGGCCTCCTGGACCGCGCGGAGGAACGCGGCCAGCACGCGGTCGGCGAGCTCCGGTGCGGAGCCTGGCGCCCCCTGCAGCGCGAGTGAGGTCGCGGTCGGGGTCGGCAGCCGGTCGGCGGGGATGGTGAGGTTCACCCCGGCGCCGACGACGACGCTGCCGTCGTCCGCGACCTGGCAGAGGATGCCGCAGACCTTGCGGCCGTCGACCTGGACGTCGTTCGGCCACTTCACCGCGACACGGGGTGCGGGCCCGGAGGCGCGGCCCGGCTCGGTGGGGACGCCCAGCTCCGCGGCGATCGCGTCGCGCATCGCGGCCCCGGCGACGAGCGGCAACCACCCGCGGTCACGGTCGTCGAGGTCGGCGCGGACGAGCAGGCTCGCCGCGAGCGTCTCGCCGGCCGGGGCCGTCCAGCTCCGGTCGAGCCGGCCGCGTCCGGCCGTCTGGTCGAGCGTCGCCACCACGCTGCCGTGCGGCTCGGTCGACGCGACGGCGAGCAGGTCGGCGTTCGTGGACCCGGTCGTCGCGGGCTCGGTGAGGACGGCGCCGGCGGCCTCGACGACGGCTCGGGTCAGCGGGAACGTCGACGGCACGGGTGTGGACATGCAGCAAATCTACGGGCAGGAACCGTGGGGGACCTCCAACCGGCCCCGCCGTCACCGCCGGTAGGGTGAGCGGGTGACTTCAGGAGACACCCCCGATCTCTCGACGACGGCCGGACGGCTCGCCGACCTCCGCGAGCGGTACCACGAAGCCGTGACCGCCGCGGGCGAGGCCGCCATCGCCAAGCAGCACGCCAAGGGCAAGGGCACCGCGCGCGAACGCATCGAGCAGCTGCTGGACGAGAACTCGTTCGTCGAGTTCGACGAGTTCGTGCGGCACCGCACCCACGCCTTCGGCATGGAGTCCAAGCGCCCCTACGGTGACGCGGTCGTCACCGGCGTCGGGACCATCCACGGCCGGAACGTCGCCGTCTACGCGCAGGACTTCACCGTCTTCGGCGGCTCGCTCGGCGAGGTCGCCGGCGAGAAGATCATCAAGGTGATGGAGCACGCGCTGAAGACCGGCGTGCCGATCATCGGCATCCTCGACTCGGGCGGCGCCCGCATCCAGGAGGGCGTGGTCGCGCTCGGCAAGTACGGCGAGATCTTCCGCCTCAACACGCAGGCGTCCGGGGTCATCCCGCAGATCTCGATCGTGATGGGCCCGGCGGCCGGCGGCGCGGTCTACTCCCCCGCCCTCACCGACTTCGTGATCATGGTCGACAAGACCAGCCACATGTTCGTCACCGGCCCGGACGTCATCAAGACGGTCACCGGCGAGGACGTCGGCTTCGAGGAGCTCGGCGGCGCGCAGACGCACAACGCCGTCTCCGGCGTCGCGCACTACCTCGCCGAGGACGAGACCGACGCGCTCGACTACGCCCGCTCGCTCATCGGCTTCCTGCCGGACAACAACCTGTCCGACGCGCCGGCGTACGACGTGGCCCCGGAGCTCGAGACCACGGACGCCGACCGCGAGCTCGACGTCGTCATCCCGGACTCGACGAACCAGCCGTACGACGTCACCACGATCATCGAGCACGTCGTCGACGACGGTGAGTTCCTCGAGGTGCAGCCGCTCTTCGCGCCGAACATCCTGATCGGCTTCGGTCGGGTCGAGGGCCGCACGGTCGGCATCATCGCGAACCAGCCGCAGGCCATGGCCGGCACGCTGAACATCGACGCCGGCGAGAAGGCCGCGCGCTTCGTCCGGTTCTGCGACGCCTTCGGCATCCCGATCCTCACCCTCGTCGACGTGCCCGGCTACCTGCCCGGCACCGACCAGGAGTGGACCGGCGTCATCCGCCGTGGCGCGAAGCTCCTGTACGCCTACGCCGAGGCCACTGTGCCGCTCGTCACCGTGATCACCCGCAAGGCCTACGGCGGCGCGTACATCGTCATGGGCTCGAAGCAGCTCGGCGCCGACATCAACCTCGCGTGGCCGACCGCCGAGATCGCCGTCATGGGCGGTCAGGGCGCCGTCAACATCCTGTACCGCGCCGAGATCAAGCGTGCCGAGGAGTCCGGCGAGGACGTCGCCGCCGTCCGCGCGAAGCTGGCGAACGAGTACACGTACAACGTGGCCTCCCCGTACCTCGCGGCCGAGCGCGGCGAGCTCGACGGGATCATCCAGCCGCACGCGACGCGCGTCTCGGTCATCAAGGCGCTGCGGGCCCTCCGCGGGAAGCGTGCGACGCTGCCGCCCAAGAAGCACGGGAACATCCCGCTGTGACGGGCGCACGCTGATGGGCCGCCACGCCGCTGCCGTCCCCGCCGTCCCCGCCGAGCGTGCGGCCTCCGCCGCCGCCGACGTGCGCGTCGTGTCCGGCGAGCCCACACCCGAGGAGCTCGCCGCCGTCATCGCCGTCCTGCAGCGGCAGGCCGACGAGGCCGCCTCGCTCGGCCGACCCGAGGTCACCGTGTCGCCGCGGTCCGGGTGGGACGCGTCCGCTCGGGGGCTCCGTCGACCGCTCGAGCACGGGGCCGGCGCCTGGAGCCGTTCGCTCCGCTAGGACGCCCCGGGGCTTGCGCGCACCGCTCGGTGCGAGCGAGCATGTACCCCTGGGTCCCGACGCACTCCGTGCCCCTCGTGGGCGGAGTTCCCGGTTCGTCTCCCTCAGACGGGGGACAGCTCGGTGCGATGCGGTCGGAAATGGGCGATTTTGTCCCCCATAATGACGACTGACAGAGCGTTCAGCGGCAGGCATAGTAGTCAGTGTTCGGTGTCCTTCAACGAAGAACATCGCAGGTCGGTGGCCGACTAGGGTACGACGCCACCACCAGCTACGAGTCAGGGCGATA
>NZ_BACZ01000656.1 GCF_000333375.1 Curtobacterium sp. B18 | reverse complement strand
GGATCGCGGTCGCCGCCGGGTGGTTCTGGAACACCGCGAGCGGGCCGATCTCGGCCGCGAGCGTCGACCGCTACGAGGCCTCCGGTCCGGTGCCGTTCGCCCTCGTCGCCGTCGTGGGGGTGCTCGTCGTCGTCGGGTGGGCCACGGTGGTCGTGCGGCTCTGGGCGCCGACCGGCGTCAGCTCCCGGACACCTTGACGACGTCGACGAGGCACGGCTGGACCGGCGCCGACTTGATGTCCTGGCAGGTCTGGTCGACGGTGAAGCTCTCCTCGAGGGTGCCGATCGCCGAGTAGTCCCGGTCCTTCGGGATGAGCGCGTTCGAGTAGTTCAGGAAGTACTGCACCCCGGACCGCTTGAGCAGGTCGACGAAGGCCGGGTCCTCGTAGTCGTACTGCTGCCCGTTCTCGCCGTACATCTGGGTGCCGGTCCGGAAGGCGACGAGCACGGTGTCGCGGGTGTTCGTCCCGAGGATCCTGCTGCCGGCGGGGAGCGTGTGGTTCGCGACGAGCAGGTCCGGGAGCGGCTCGTCCGGCGTGACGACGCCGCCGAGCACCTGTCCGGCGGGGATGCCGGACGGCTTCGTGGTCATGACCGAGAACGGCGCACGCACTCCGTTGACGTTCTGGCTGTACGCCGCGACGACGAGCACGGCGCACGCGACGACCGTCGCGACCTTCCGGACCCGGCGGCCCCGTCTCGCCGCCCGCCAGAACGTCGGCAGCAGGGCGGCGGCGATCAGTACGGACCCGGTGAACAGCGGCAGGTAGTAGCGGGCGTTCCCGCCCTGGGTGTCCACCGTCGCGATCCCGGCGTACCCGAGCAGGTACACGCCGGAGAAGATGCCGACGATGCTCGCGAACACGAACCGCCGGTAGTGCACCACCCCGGCGACGACCGCGCCGACGAACACCACGCCGATGGCGAGCGCGAACGGGGCGAACGAGCCGATGCGGAGGAAGTAGAACGGCAGCGCCTCGAGTCGCTGCTCGACGTAGTACCGCACCTTGCCGACGAGCGTGGTGGTCTGGCTCCGGGACGACTCCGTCGCCGACCCCGCGACGGGCTCCGCCGGCACGGTCCGCTCGGCGGTGAGGAGTCCGGCGTCGTAGATCGACGGCGTCCGGTCCTCGTTCGGTGAGACGGCCCGCGCGTTCGGTGGTGTGGGGATCCGGTACTCGTCGGCGTCCTTGCCGGACGAGTCGCTGAACTTGCCGGACACGTTCACGGTCAGCGACGAGCCGACCTCGACCCCGCCGAACTTCACGGACAGGGCGACGACCCACGGTGCGGACACGAGGACCACCGCGACGAGGGCGACGACGGGCAGCAGGACGGAACGGCGTTCCCGGGCCCCGGGACGGTCCTGGAACCAGCGGACGACGGCCCACACCGGCACCACGACGAGGAAGACGGGGACGAGGAACGCCTTCGTGCAGTACCCCAGCGCGCACACCGCCCCGAGCAGCACCCCGGTGAGGACGATCCGCCGGATCGACCCGTGCCAGGCGCGGTCCGCCGCGAGCAGTGCCCAGAGGAACCCGAGGCACCAGACGAGCACGAGGGTGTCCGGGGTCTGCAGGCTGACGTTCGCCATCATGAGCGGCGTGGTCGCGGCGATCGACCACCCCGCCGTCCAGCCGTTGCCCGTCGTCCGGAGCAGCAGCCACGCCCCCATCGCCAGCACGGGGACGCTGGACAGCGTGTTCACGACGGCGAAGGCGGTGGTCTGCCCGACGCCGATCGCGATGAGCGGCGCCATCAGCCAGGACACCATCGGCGACCAGTACCCGTTCACGGCGTCCGCCCAGTGCCACTCGGCGTACTGCTTGGCGATCGACATGTACGAGATGCCGTCGATGTTCGTCACCTCGAGCCGCGTCCGGTACGCGACGAACGCCACGAGCAGCGCGGCGACGGCGAGGAGCGCGCCGTTCGCGAGGAGCGACGCCCGCGAGGGACGACGCCCCTCGTGGAACGCCCCGAAGCGTCGTCGGTGCGGCGCCGCGGGAGCCGCGGCAGGACGGTCGTCGGTCAGCGCGTCGTCGATCGTCATCCCCCGCCCCCGCGCGGTGGTCAGCGGCCCATGCCGCGGTAGGTGAAGCCGGCTGCCGTCCAGGCGTCGCGGTCGAGGCAGTTGCGGCCGTCGACCACGATCGGGTCCGCCACGAGCGCGGCGACCGCGGCCGCGTCGAGCTCGCGGAACTCGGTCCACTCGGTCAGGACCAGCACGAGGTCCGCGTCCCGCAGTGCGTCGGTGGCGCGCTCGGCGTACTCCAGCTCCGGACGCACCCGGCGCGCCGTGACCACGGCCTCCGGGTCGTACGCGGCCACCGTCGCCCCGAGGGCCTGCAGCCGTCCGGCGATGTCGAGCGCCGGTGAGTCACGGACGTCGTCGGAGTTCGGCTTGAACGCCAACCCGAGCACCGCGACGCGCTTGCCGGTGACGTCCCCGCCGAGCAGCTCCTGCGCGAGCTCGACCACGTGCGCACGACGACGCAGGTTCGTCGCGTCGACGTCGGCCAGGAACGCCAGCGACTCCCCGACCCCGAGCTCGTCCGCCCGCGCCTGGAACGCCCGGATGTCCTTCGGCAGGCAACCGCCACCGAACCCGAGGCCGGCGTTGAGGAACTTCCGGCCGATGCGGGCGTCGTGCCCGATCGCGTCGGCGAGGGGCGTGACGTCNGCCCCGGCGACCTCGGCGATCTCCGCCATCGAGTTGAT
>NZ_BACZ01000657.1 GCF_000333375.1 Curtobacterium sp. B18 | reverse complement strand
CGGCCAGCGCGTTACGACGGCTCCGTTCGCGGACGGGAGGCGCNNTACCAGCTGGCACCGCTCCTCCCGTCCGGCGGGTGGTCACGACTCAGGCGTGCGCCAGCGGGTCCAGCTGCTCGGGTGTCGCGTCGGCCGCCTGCGTCGACCGGCTGAGGGCTTCATTCCGCTCGTCCTCGGCCAGGAGCGCGCGACCGGCGGTCGTCCCGTGCTCGAACGCGTCCGGGCCGACGAGCAGGCGGAGCGGCGGCTCGTCCATCGCGACGACCTGCAGGACGAGCTGGGCGACCAGGTCCGGGTCACTCGCACCGATGCTCGCGCCCCCGTGCATCCGCGCGGACACGCCGACGGTCGCCTCGTACTCCGGCCGGACCGGAGCGACCGACATGGACGAGCCGGCCCAGTCGGTGCGCATACCGCCCGGCTCGAGGACGGTGACGCGGATGCCGAGGGGCCCGACCTCCTTCGCGAGCACCGAGGAGAACCCGCCGACGGCCCACTTCGCGGTCTGGTACGCGCCGAGCCCCGGCGTCGACATGCGCCCGCCGACGGACGAGACCTGCACGATGTGTCCGGAGCCCTGCTCGCGCATGACGTGCACGGCTTCCTGGCTGAGAGTCACCACGCCGAACAGGTTCGTCTCGACCTGGGCGCGGAAGTCGGCGGGGTCGACATCCTCGATGCTGGCGAGGTTCGCGTACCCGGCGTTGTTCACGAGCACGTCGAGCCGTCCGAAGCGCCCGACCGCGGTGCGGACGGCTGCACGGGCGGCGTCGGGGTCGGTGACGTCGAGGACGACCGGGACGAGCTGGGTGCTGGCCGACGCCGGCTCGCTGCCGGCGATGAGGTCGTCGAGGGCGTGGACGTCCCGGACCCCGGCGACCACCTGGTGACCGGCGGCGAGGGCTGCGGTGACGATCGAGCGGCCGAGGCCCCGCGAGGCACCGGTGACGAGGAAGACGGACATTGCGTTCCTAACTGACTGGTTGGTTGACTCCCCTCATGGAACACCGCTGCTGCTCGCTTGTCAACCGTCCGGTTGATAACGTGGGCGGATGCCGATGCCCCGCGACGCCGACGCCACCCGCGCCCGACTCCTCGTCGCCGCCCGCGACGAGTTCGCGGCGGTCGGGATCGCCGGCGCGCGCGTGGACCGGATCGCCGCCGCCGCCGCGAGCAACAAGGCGCAGATCTACCACTACTTCGGCAGCAAGGACGGCCTGTTCGACGCGGTCTTCGACGCGATGGTCGCCGAGACGCTCGACGAGGTCACGATCGACGCCGACGACCTCCCCGAGTACGCCGGACGCCTGCACGACTCGTACGCGCACCGGCCGTGGGTGCAGCGCCTCGCGACCTGGTACCGGCTCGAGCGGGGTGACACCTCGCACCCGATCGACGCCGTGGTGCAGAGCAACGCCGCCAAGCTCCGGGCGATCGAGGACGCGCAGCGGGACGGACGGCTGCCGACGATGTTCTCGGCGGCGGAGCTCCTCGGGGTCGTGATCCACACCGCTGCGCTGTGGAG
Organism: Curtobacterium sp. B18; assembly: GCF_000333375.1. GTDB lineage: Bacteria > Actinomycetota > Actinomycetes > Actinomycetales > Microbacteriaceae > Curtobacterium. The sequence continues at coordinate 5,802 of NZ_BACZ01000657.1, read as the reverse complement.
TGGTGCGACACCGGAGTACGCCCGGCTGACGGACGAGGTGGGGGCGGCGCGGCGGCGGGAGGTCGTCGTGGCGACGGTGGCGGCGGTCGTACGGGGCTGACGGGGTCCTCCGGTGGGCACGGAGGACTGCCAGCTCCCTCGCCGCTGACTCGACCGAGTGGCGGCAGTGTCGCGCTGAGGTCATGGCAGCACAGGGAGAGCTCCATGTGCGTGAGCATCGCCCTGACGGAGACCGTCGTGGGGCCCAGTGGGGTCGATGTGTCAATGATGCCCGACCGGGGTTGAGAACGCAGAGGCCCGCCCCCGATCACCCAGCTGCACGGTGAAGCTGAGCATGTCGATCGGGGACACGCCAAGCCGATCAAGTGTGGTGACGACCAACGTGTCACCGTCATGCAGTGTGTCGAGTGCCTGGTCGAACGCTGGCCGGGAGGCGCGGGCCCCGGACACGCCGTAGTCGATGTAGAGGTCATCCCGCCGGACACATGCGGCGAGCAGGTCCTGATCTTGCCGATCGGCGCCTTGCCGTTGGGTCGATACGCGCGCATAGCCGATCAGCTTCACCACGATGCTGCTTCTGTCTCGCAACCAACCGCCATGGCGGGGATTCAGGGCGGATGCTTGCGACACATGATTGCGAGACTCGCACGTCGCGGAACTGGCGGAAGCGTTCGCGTGACTACGAGACGTCTCGCAACCGTAGGGATGTAAGTCGGAGACCCAGAACGGCCACTAACGGGACATTGCGGTTAAGTGCCAGTCACACGGCTCGTTGCGGATTTCTTTTGGGCGAGCGCAGCGATGCTGGCCAGCGCGCTCTTGCGGTGCTGGACTTCCAGCACCCGCACTGCGTCAGCCACACAACAGTCGTCGCCTGCGCACTGCCCGCACCGCACCGCAGAGCTCCCCACCCTCCACGAAGGTGAGGAGCTCTGCACACATGGCCCGTGTCGAAGTGCCTTTCGTGGCACCAAACAGCGGATCGCTACTCGTAGATCTGCACTAGGTCCGCCGGCACAAGCAGCAGCGGCAGGATCGTCGGAACATTCAAAATCGCAAACGCTCTTGAAAAGACATCTCGAACCTCGCGCAGCCACCCACTTCCAGACCGCTCAGTGTTGGGGCAATGCAACCTTGAGGAAGACAACAGCTATTAAGGTGACCAAAACAACGACAACTACTGAGCCAAGGACGAATAGCGCACCACGACGACCAGTTCGGTGCCGACGCACACCGAGGAGCAATCCACCCGCCACCGCCCCAAATCCGATTGCAAGAGATAGAGCCATGCTGCCGTACCACCCCACACCGGAGCATGGGACATTTTGCCTCTCCGCACAAAACGCGTAGGCAGTCAGGTTCGAATCGAACACATAACCAGTCCCAATAATTGCCGCGAACAAACTTATGATAAAGAATACCCAAATCATTACTAAATCGGCACGCAAGCTCGGTCGTTTACGATCGTCGTTGGTTAATGTGTTCATGCGAACTGCCTCAACCACTTCTCTTCATTACTAGGAGTAGGCTCATTCTTATACGAATTGTGGACGGGCAGCGACGTGCCGAATGTTTGACAGAAGAGGTCATTCGGGAAACAGTAAGATCGAACTTGCGTTACCTTCTTTCCCTTATTGTTCTTGGCCTTGAGGAAGTCAACACTATGGTGCCACGGGTAAAGCTTCCCGTTGAGGCCGCCATTGCCCGGTGCGTCCACGTACTCACCCCACCTGTACGTGGGATTGCCTGCGAGCACGCCACCCCGGAAATTAGCTTGCGCTGTCTTGGAGAATTTCTTACTCGCGAGGGTATCCTCGACGACCTGAGCCCCCTGGGAATGTCCGCCAATCCAAATCTTCGTGGAAGAGCAGCTCTTCGCTACGGCGTTAACCTCGGAAATGAGATTTGCTTGCCCCTTTGCTTCGCTATTCCAGTACACCGGACCAACGGACCCGCTCCAACTGGCAGGGTAGTTCAGGGACTCTACAGTGGCGCGAACATCGTTCCTGAGCTTTCGGGCAACCTGCTCCATCTCGCCGTACCCTCCGGATGTCCATCCGTGGCCCCATCTGGATTTTCCGGAGCCAGCCTTTTCATTTGTGCCACGCACGCCAATGAAAAGCCATGACGGACAGCTAGATGCTGCAGACGCCTGCGTCGACTCGGTTTGCGAGGAGTTCGTAGTGTCCTGAGTCGTGGCGCCTGTAATCAGGTTCGAGTCTGTGGTTGCGGTGAATGACCAAGTTGGAGTGGTCACGTCTGCGATAGTCGAGCCATCGTTCAGCGGCCCTCTTGCCTCAGCGTGCCAGAAATATGTGCGCCCCGTTGTGAGGGTTCCTGACTCGACAGACAACGGGTGGGAGGACCAGTCCGACTGGGCGACGGCACCGCTTCCGTCCCTATTAGCACTGACTGTGTATTGAAGTTCGACGTCATCACTGAACGGAGCACCGTCGGTGTCGACAAAAAGTGTGGGCGCAATATCCGCAGAATCCCCTCCATCCTTGATCGACGGTACGTAGTCCGCGTTCGACCACAGTCCCGAGCCGAAAGCAAAGGTCGCGTCGGTGCTAGCGTTTGTCGCATCAATTGACGTCGTGGCAATGATTGAGTGCGCCGCAGCCCCCGATGGGATTGTCACAGTCATTTGCGTGGGATCTCCAAGACTGAGAGGCTGGCTGCCGACATCGTTTCCGTCGAGAGCAACGGAAAGCTTTGCCGCGTCCGTGTACGCCGGCGGCGCCGTAACCGTGCACGTCACGGGCGCATCGAGGGCGTCGTGTTGCCAGCTACCGTCCTGATACGGAGAGGGGCAGGAAATAGCAGCGGTCGGTGCCGTGCTCGCTACGAACGACCATGTCGGCGATGTGACGGTCTTGACGGTCGTGGAGCCTCCGCTTGTGCCACGCACCGACACAGACCAGAAGTAGGTGTGCCCTGGCGCCAAGGCAGTCGCTGGGATCGGGAAATCACCCGCGACCCAGTCGCTGTCGGCCACCAAATTGCTACCGTCGGCGTCGCTTGTGATGACGTAGTGGAACTGAGCGTCAGGGCCGAATGTGTCGTCGGCAGGAGCGACTGAAAGCGATCCGGCTGTATTGGTCTCCGCCCCGTCAGCGGGAGCCGGAGTCAGCGACTTCAACGACCAATCACCGAGGCCAAAGGAGTAGATATTCGCTGCAATAAAGGCGCCACTTGCGGTATCAACCTCTACCGAAATCGTGTGGACACCCCCGTGCGCCGGGACGGCAACGGAGGTCGTCGTCGTGCCGCTTTCGGACAAGTCATTGAGACTGTCAAGATCGCCGTCGAGGGTGACGGCGAGCTGTTGGCCGCTGCTCGATTCCGTGGGTGTCACGACGGTGCACATGATGTCAGCAGATGGAACCGCTGTTGCCCAGCTGCCCGCGAGATATGGGCTCGGGCATGAGATAGTCGGCGCTTGCGGGTTTGCGTACCAGCCTTGGACGTCGATGATGAAGTTCGTTGCCCCGTTGCCGATGTTATGGAGACTGATCTTCCCGTTCGCGCCAATCGGGACGGTGATGGTGTTGGAGCGAACCGTTCCGTTGTCGTAGCGGAGCGAAGCAGTGTCGGGCTCGCTGGTGCCGTTCGCCCAGACACGACCCCAACCGGACCCGTTGGCGGCGTTCGCGGTCAAGGTCAGGACGACGGAGTTGATGCCGGAGCCCATGACGGGGACACCGGCCTGGCCGGCGACGGTGATCGCGCGGGTCTCGTTCCCGGCGAGGATCGTGCTCCCAGTCGCGCGAGAGTCGAAGATGCGGCCCGAGCCCGGCGTGAACACCGCACCGGAGCTACCGGTGGCGGTGAAGTAGCCCTGCACGTCGATGGCGAGGTCCATGGTGCTGTTGGCGTTGTAGATCGTGATCTTGCCGTCAGCGGAGAGCTTCACCTGCGCCTGCATGGTGGTGGTGGTGCCGCCGGCGTAGTTGAACGAGTTCGCCGGCCGCGCCGCACCCGTCGGGTACGGAGTCAGGAACCCCACGTTCGATGTCGCGTTCATCGCAACCAGGTTCACGATCACCGCGGACGCGCCCGCCGGGACACCGGCGGTGCCGGTGACCTGCAGCACGGCGCTCTTGCCGGTGGTGAGCTGCGCCTGCGGCACGCCGGTTCCGGAGCGGGTGTCCGCGACGCGCTTGCCATTCAGCGGGACGAACCCGCCCGGGGCGGTGCCGTCCGTGTTCGCGGTGTAGTAGCCCTGCACGTCCAGGATCAGCCGGGCGCTGGTCTCCGCGTACACCTGGATGGTGCCGTCGGCGCCGACGGCGAGGACGGACGAGAACGACGTGTTCTGCTGCTGCTCGCCGCCGTAGATCCCCATCAGCGTGTACTTCGTGTCCGCATCCGGACGACCGAACAACTGCCCGGCCGTGGTGATGTCAGCAACCGTCGCAACCATGGACACGGCACCAACCGTGCCATCGTCAGGGACGCCGGCAAGGCCGGTGACCTTGACGGTGCGCCAGGTCTTCGCAGGCATCGGCGTCGAGTAGCCGCCGATGTTGTTCTTCGTGTCCAGGATCCGGCCCGTGGTCGGAACGAACACACCACCGGTACCGGTGTCGTTCAACGCGTGAGCTGGTGTTGCCACCAGCAGAGAACCGATCAGTGCAAGCGCACCGAGTGTGGCGGCAGCGATGCTGCGCCTCCTTGAGCGCGGAGCGTGCAGCAACGTGCGCACAAGACCCCCTAGGCCCAGCGACAGCACGGGTTGCTGTCAGTTCTCGGAGCATAAGAGAAAGCTGAAATCCGCTCGGTGACCCCCATTCGGGGACAAGAAGAAAACCCCAGTTCACAGGCTTAGTTCCGCCATGGGCTTAATGAACTCTCAGATCCGAACGGTCGGACGCGTGACCGACGGCGGCAGCGGTGTACATCGGCGCCCGAGCCCCGGCGAAGCAGGGCAAAACGTGGTCGCGTTTCACAACTCCGGTCACCATGGTCGATCTACCGCGCGGGAGACGATCCCGCGCAGAGCCATGCGAATAGGACGACACCGAGCGAAGCTGCCCACAGCGTGTCACGACCCAGGAGCTACCTGCTCAGAAACGATCGTTTCCGGTGAAGTTCTTACAGAGGTGATGAACTACCGAAAACGGTAGGGGGGGGGACATGTACGACGAGAACGGCTGAGCGAACCAACACGAGACGCGGACGCCAGTCGCCCGCGGGCACGTCCGACATGATCCCACCTCCCTCCATCGCGTTCGTGGTCTCGGTGTTGTGTGGCCGGGGTCGAGCGATGGTTTCCTACGCTTTGTCCGGTGGGAGCTGTTCTTCCTGATCGGACCGGCACTACCAACTGCAACAGGCGGGTGCGGGCACCCTGAACAGGCACTTGTTCTCGTGGTCGTTCGCGGCTCGGTAGCGACGGTCGGCGCCACGATCTGCGGCGTTGTATGCATTCCATCTCGTCGTGAATCAGCGCCCGTCGCGGCGACCGCACCGTACGGTCTCCGCGGTGGAGCCGACGTGACTACGGCTGCGCGTCGACGGCGACCCTCGGGCGCGCCGGCCGGTGCCAGACGAGCGCCGACCGTGCAGCATCCCGCGCGACCCGGAGAACACGGAGCACCACGATGTCGTGGTCGCCAGCGCGGTGGACACCCTCGACCGAGCACTCGAACCACGAGTGGGCACCGTCGAGGAACACCGCACCGGACCCGGCGGTGGCGTACTCGATGCCGTGCAGACGGCGCGCGCGGTCCCGGGACGCCAACTGCGACGTGTGCGGCCCGTGTCCGTCGGACTCTAGAGGTCCCCCGGGACCGAGCT
>NZ_BACZ01000658.1 GCF_000333375.1 Curtobacterium sp. B18 | reverse complement strand
CCGACAGGACTTATGCCAACGCTGAGCAGTTAATTGGTCAGCATAATGAAGTCTGGGCAGCCCTTAGCATGCCCGGTAACGTGCCGCGCGTTGTCGATACCGCCACCCTGCTGGCCGAATGGCGCTGAGGCCTGTCCGCTCAACGTCGTTTGATCGGCACACGTCTTCTTAGCCGACTATCCTCAACGCTAAGGCTGTGATTAATGGTTTATTCTGGAGGCACCGTGCTCGACTCTTTTTCCTGGATCAATGAACCCACAAGGTGGCAGCATCAGAACGGTATCCTGCACGTGGTTACCGACGAAAAAACGGATTTCTGGCACCAAACCTGGTATGGATTTGAACGCTTTTCCGGGCATATCTTCGCCAGGATCGAGAAGTCCGGACGGATCTGGATCGCCCCGAAGTCGTCGCGGCGCAGGCCGCCCTCGTTCGCCAGGGCCCCGACGATCTGGCGCGGCTCGACGCGGTGCCGACGCCCGACCTCGATGCGGTAGGCGGTCATCGGCTGCGAGCGGCGCGGGCCACGGTCGGACCGCTCGCCCCGGGCGCCGCGGTCGTCGTCGCGGTCGCGGCGGTCGCTGCCCCGGCCGTCGCGGTCGACGCGGTTCCGCAGCTCGTCGGCCTTCGGGTCGAGCAGCAGCGGGTCCTCGCCCTGCGCCACGACGGCCAGCGCGGCGGCGACGTCGTCCGCCGGCACGTCGTGGTGCTCGACGTAGTGGGCGATGATGTCGCGGAACGCCGTGATGCGGTCCTGCTGCTCGAGCGCCGCGGTGATGGCGTCGTCGAAGCGGGTGAGGCGCGTCTCGTTGACGTCCTCGATCGTCGGCAGCTGCATCTGCGTGAGCGGCTGCTTGGTGTGCCGCTCGATCGCCGAGAGCAGACGACGCTCACGCGGGGTGACGAAGCTGATCGAGTCGCCCGAGCGGCCCGCACGCCCGGTGCGGCCGATGCGGTGCACGTAGGACTCGATGTCGACGGGGATGTCGTAGTTCACGACGTGCGTGATGCGGTCGACGTCGAGGCCGCGGGCGGCGACGTCGGTGGCGACGAGGATGTCGAGCTTGCCCGACTTCAGCTGGTTGACCGTGCGCTCGCGCTGGGCCTGGGCGACGTCACCGCTGATGGCTGCTGCGGCGTACCCGCGGGCGCGGAGCTTCTCGGCGAGGGTCTCGGTCTCGCTCTTCGTGCGGACGAAGATGATCATGCCCTCGAAGTCCTCGACCTCGAGGATGCGGGTGAGCGCGTCGACCTTCTGCGGGTACGACACCATGAGGTACCGCTGCGTGATGTTCGCGGCGGTCTTCGTCTTCGTCTTGACCGTGATCTCGGCCGGGTCGGTGAGGTACTGCTGCGAGATGCGGCGGATCTGCGCGGGCATCGTCGCCGAGAAGAGCGCGACCTGCTTGTCGTCCGGGGTCTCGGCGAGGATCGTCTCGACGTCCTCGGCGAAGCCCATCTTGAGCATCTCGTCGGCCTCGTCGAGCACGAGGTACTTCAGCTCGGACAGGTCGAGCGTGCCCTTGGCGATGTGGTCCATGATGCGACCGGGGGTCCCGACGACCACGTCGACGCCACGGCGGAGCGCGGACAGCTGCACACCGTAGGCCTGGCCGCCGTAGACGGGCAGGACGTGCACGTGCTTCATGTGCGACGCGAACTGCTCGAACGCCTCGCACACCTGCAGGGCGAGCTCACGGGTCGGGGAGAGCACGAGCGCCTGCGGCACCTTGGCGCCGGCCTCCATGCGGGACAGGATCGGGAGCGCGAACGCCGCGGTCTTGCCGGTTCCGGTCTGCGCGAGGCCGACGACGTCGCGCCCCTCGAGCAGCGTCGGGATCGTGGCCTCCTGGATGGCGGAGGGGGTCTCGTAGCCGATGTCCTTGACGGCCTTGAGCACAGCATCGCTCAGGCCGAGGTCGGCGAAGGTCACCACTGGCCCGTCGTCGAGGGTCTCAGTGGTGGTGGCGGTGTCCGTGCTCATGCGGAAACGGTATCTCGAATACGGCGTCAGCAGTGACGGTGTGGCGCGTCTCGCTCAGCGGTGACGCGCCAGCGGCACGCGAGACGCGCCGACCGAGCCTGCGAGGGAGGGCGGGGCGGGCCCGCACCGCGCCTCCTGTCCGCCCCGTGGTCGCGTCCAGGACGCGTGCCGCGTCGTCAGGACGCGTCGCGCCGGTCCGTCGCGCCGATCCCGAGGACCGCGTCGGCGCGGTCGTTCAGCCGGGCGAGGAGCCCCGCGAGGGTGTGCAGCTCCCCCGTCGCGAAGGCCCCGGTGAGGTCGTCGAAGACCTCGGCGCCGGCGACGTCGAGCGTGTCGAGCAGCGTGCGTCCGGCCGGCGCGATCGAGACGAGGCTGGCGCGACCGTCCGCCGGGTCCGGTTCGGTGCCGAGGTACCCGGACTCGACGAGCGACGCCACGCGACGGCTGATCACCGGGCGCGACAGCCCCGTGGCGTCCGCGATGGCCATCGACCGGACGGCCCCGAAGTGGTCGACCGCGCGCAGGATCACGCGTGCCGTGGGGTCGAGTCCCCCGCGCGACTCGATGAGCGATGACCGAAGGGTCTGCCGGACCCACAGTCGGTCGAGCTGGGCACGCAGCAGCCGCTCGGCGCCGTCCCGGTCCTCGGTCATGCCGCACAGCGTAGTGGGCGGAATTAGTTGCTTGCCGGAAGCAATGGATGTATCGTTGCGCGGTCTGCAAACTTTCACAGCAGGAAACACAGCACGAAGCAAGGAGCTCGATGACCGCCACCGCACCCGTCCCGGTGCAGCACGGCCGACGCGCAGCCGGGGTCCCCACGGACTCCGCCGCGGCCGGCCAGCAGCCGCTGATGACCCACCGCCAGATCCTCCTCGTGATCTACGGGCTGATGGCGGGCATGTTCCTGTCCTCGCTCGGCCAGACGGTGTTCGGCACGGCCATCCGGACGATCGGTGACGACCTGCACGGGCTCGACCAGCAGGCCTGGGTCACCACCGCGTACCTCATCACCTCGACGATCGCGACGCCGATCTACGGCAAGCTCTCCGACATCTTCGGGCGCCGTCCCCTCTACATCTTCGGCATCGTGGTGTTCATCCTCGGCGCCGTGCTCTCGTCGATGTCGACCTCGATGCTCATGCTCGCCGGCTTCCGCGCCGTGCAGGGCATCGGCGCCGGTGCGCTCATGTCACTGCCGCTGGCGATCATGGGCGACATCCTCGCCCCGCGTGAGCGTGCCAAGTACCAGGGCTACTTCCTCGCGGTGTTCGGCATCTCGAGCGTCATCGGCCCGCTCATCGGCGGCCTGCTCGCCGGTTCCTCCGAGATCCTGTGGATCACCGGCTGGCGCTGGGTGCTCCTCATCAACGTGCCGATCGGCATCGCGGCCCTCGTCATGGTGCTCGTCTTCCTGCACCTGCCGAAGGTGCACGGCGGCGACGGTGCGAAGCCGAAGGTCGACTGGTGGGGCGCCACGGCGGTCATCGTCACGCTCGTCCCGCTCCTGCTCGTGGCCGAACAGGGCCGCACCTGGGGCTGGGGGTCGCCAGCCGCGATCGCCTGCTACGTCATCGGTGTCGTCGGCCTGGTCGTCCTGCTGCTCGTCGAGTCGAAGATGGGCGACGCCGCGATCATCCCGCTCAAGCTCTTCCGCTCCGGCACGTTCTCGATGGCGACCGTCATCGGCTTCCTGGTCGGCTTCGCGATGTTCGGCGCCATGCTGACCATCCCCCTCTACCTGCAGATCGTCGTCGGCCTGACCCCCACCGAGTCCGGGTTCGCGACGCTCCCCCTCGTCGGCGGGCTCATGATCGCGTCGATCACGAGCGGCCAGATCGTGGCCCGCGTCGGCCGCTACCGGATCTTCCCGGTGATCGGCACCGCGCTGGTGTCCTCCGGCTACGTCGTGCTGACGTTCATGACGATCGACAAGCCGCTCTGGTTCCTGATGATCGGCATGTTCCTCATCGGCCTGGGGCTCGGCTCGGTCATGCAGTCGCTCACCCTGGCGTCGCAGGGCTCGGTCGAGGCCCGGGACATGGGCGTCGCCACGTCGTCGGCGACGTTCTTCCGCCAGATCGGTGGCACGCTCGGCACCGCGGTGCTCCTGTCCATCCTGTTCTCGGTCATGCCGTCGAACATCCTGCACGCGACGGCGGACCGGACCGACCTGCGCTCCGCACTCGAGGCGGCGACCAACCCGACCGTGGCCACGGCGCCCGCGAACCGCGGCGTCATGGACGAGATCTGGTCGCCGATCGTCACCCCGCTCGAGCAGAACGTGCAGGCGTCGCTCGACGACGTCACCGCGCAGGTGCAGCAGGCGACCGCGAGCGCCCCGGCAGCCGTGCAGGACCAGGCCCTCGCCGCAGCGGCCGAGAAGGCGCACGCCTCGGTGCAGGACGGCAGGCTCGTCGTCGACTGGTCGGACGCCTCCGAGCGGTCGTACTGGGTGGGCGAGCTCACCCCGGCCGTCGCGAAGCAGGTCTCGGACAGCAGCGACTCGGGGTCGAGCACCATGAGCACGAACGACACCTCGTTCCTGACCGGTGCGGACAGCCGGCTCACCCGGCCGTTCATGGCGGGCTTCAACGCCTCGTCCGTGACGATCTACTGGGTCGGGCTCGGCGTGATCGGTGCTCGCCTTCGTCCTCACCTGGTTCTTCCGGGTGCCAACGGTGCGCCAGCGCTCGGCCCTGCAGGAGCAGGCGGACGCCGCC
>NZ_BACZ01000659.1:9191-17559 GCF_000333375.1 Curtobacterium sp. B18 | reverse complement strand
CCTGTCCTCGCGGCGATCGGACTGGCGTTCAGGCGATCCTGGACCTCCAACTTCGGACTCGGCGCCTCGCTCGGAGTGTCGTGGCTGAAGCAGAACTGGCTCGGCAACCCGCAGCTGATCCTCCCCGTCGTGGTCTTCGTGATCGCGTGGCAGTTCGTGCCCCTGCACACGCTGCTCTACCAGGGCGGCGTGCGGCAGATCCCGGCGAGCCTCTACGAAGCCGCGGAGATCGACGGCGCCGGACGGCTGCAGCAGTTCCTCGCCATCACCCTGCCGCAGCTGCGGTACACGATCGTCACGTCCTCGACGCTCATGATCACCGGGTCCCTGACGTACTTCGACGTCGTCTTCGTCCTCACCGGCGGGGTACCGTCCGACGCGATCAACATCCTCCCCATCGACATGTACGTCACCGGCTTCTCCGCAACCCAGTTCGGCACCGCCAGCGCCCTGGCGATCATCCTCGCCGTCATCGGCCTCGCCGTGTCCCTGGTGCTGACGAAGTTCAGTGGCTTCACCCGCATGACCAGCCAGCAGGAAGGCGCCTGATGAGTGCACTCACCGACGAGACCCGTGCCGTCGTGGTCGGGCGAGACGCGGAGCAGCGCACCACGCGGCGAAGCTCGAGGAGGTCGAACGTCCTCGGCGCGATCGGGGGCTACGTCTGGCTCGCCGTGATCGTGCTGCCGATCTACTACATCGTCATCACCAGCGTCCGCCCCCAGGACGGCTTCTTCTCCAGCAACCAGCTCGTCCCGCCCACGAACCCGACCTTCAGCCAGTACGCACTGGTGCTGCAGAGCGACTTCTTCCTCTATCTCGCGAACAGCCTCGTCGTCACCGTCGCCAGCGTCGTCGTCACCGTCGCCGTGAGCCTCGCAGCCGCCTACGCGATCGTCCGGTCCAACACCCGCTTCACGAAGGGTGTGTTCTCCGTGTTCCTCGTCGGGCTGGCGGTACCGCTGCAGGCGACGATCATCCCGTTGTTCTACATGATGAGCAAAGCCGGGCTCTACGACTCGTTGACCGCACTCGTGCTGCCGTCGATCGGGTTCGCGATCCCGCTGACCGTCCTCATCCTGAGCAACTCGCTCCGTGACCTGCCGAACGAGCTGTTCGAGTCGATGCGCGTCGACGGAGCCTCCAACTGGCGCGTCCTGGTGTCACTCGTCGCCCCGCTGGCGCGCCCCGCGATCATCACGGTGGTGATCTACGACGCCCTCACGGTGTGGAACGGGTTCCTGTTCCCCCTCGTGCTCACCCAGAGTCCCGACAAGCGCACCCTGCCGCTGTCGCTGTGGACCTTCCAGGGGCAGTTCAGCGTCAACGTCCCGGCGACCCTCGCCGCCGTCGTGCTCTCCACCCTGCCGATCTTCGCGCTCTACCTCGTCGGACGACGGCAGCTCGTCGCCGGCATCACCGCGGGGTTCGGGAAATGAGCGCGCCGGTTGCCGGGATCCGGACCGGCGTCGGGCACCGCACGACCCTGACCGCGGTCGCCGAGGCTGCCGGCGTGTCCATCGGCACCGTGTCCAAGGTCGTCAACGGACGGTCCGGCGTCGGCACGGAGACCCGCACCCGCGTGCAACACGCCATCGGCGAGCTCGGGTACGTCAGCATCGGGGAACGACAGCGCAGCAGCCACGAACGCGGTGAGACGAGCATCGAGCTGCTCGTCGACGCGAAGGACATCGCCAACCCCTACATCTCGACGTTCCTGCAGGGCGTCATGGAGGCGGCGGGGCAGTTCGAGGTCGGCATCACCATGCGCAACCTCACCGGCGTCGAACGACGCGACCCCGTCCCGTGGGCCCAGAAGCTCGCTCGCTCCGGACGTAGTGGCGTCATCGAGCTCACCAGCGGTTTCTCCGCCGCACGCGCTCGAGCGCTCCGTGCCGTGGCACTGCCGATGGTGCTCGTCGACCCGATCGACGTGCCGCGGACGAGCATCCCGAGCATCGGCGCGACGAACTGGCAAGGCGCCTACGAGGCGACCCGACACCTGCTCGACCTCGGCCACCGCGACATCGCCTACATCGGCGGCCCGGACGGAGCAGCATGCGACGTCGCGCGAGCGCACGGGTGGGCGGCTGCGATGTTCGAAGCGGGCTTCACCGTTGACGCGACCGCCGTCCCCAGGCACAGCTACACCTTCGACCACGGCTTTTCCGCCGCCACCACCCTCCTCAGCGCCCCGGAGCGTCCGACCGCGATCTTCGCCGGCAGTGACGTCTCCGCGATGGGGGTGCTGGAGGCCGCACGGCGAGCAGGCCTCACCGTCCCCGACGACCTCAGCGTCGTCGGCTTCGACGACACGGCCATCGCCCGGCTCGCGACCCCACCGCTGACGACCGTGCACCAACCCATCGCCGACATCGGCCGCACCGCGCTCATCACCCTGCTGCGCCTCGCACGCGGCGAGAGCCTCGTCACCAAACGCAGCGAACTCGCCACGGAACTCGTCGTCCGCAGTACCACCGCACCGCCATCCCGTGGCACCGGGAACCCCTCCCCCCGAGCTTGATCGGAACGAGCATGACCATCGAAGCCCCCACCGCACGGTGGAACGACCCCACCGTCGACGCCGTGGAACGCGCTGCCGCACTGCTCGCGGACATGACGCTCCGCGAGAAGGTCCAGCAGCTGGGCAGCACCTGGCCGGACGCGGAAGGCGCCGGTGGCGACGTGGCTCCTATGCAGGACACCCTGCTCCGCGCCGAACCGTTCGACGACGCCGTCCGCGACGGCATCGGCCAGATCACCAGGATCTTCGGCACCGCCCCGGTCACGGTCGAACAGGGCCGCGCGAAGCTCATCGACCTGCAACGTCGGGTGATGCGCGCCAACCGACACCGGATCCCCGCCGTCACCCACGAGGAGTGCCTGACCGGGTTCACGGCATGGACCGCGACGGTCTTCCCGACACCACTGGCGTGGGCGGCGACGAACGACCCGGAACTCGTGGAGCAGATGGCGCGCGCGATCGGACGCGACATGCGCGCCGTCGGCGTCCACCAGGGGCTCTCCCCGGTGCTCGACGTCGTCCGTGACTACCGGTGGGGCCGCGTGGAGGAGACCCTCGGAGAGGACCCCGCGCTGGTCGGCGAGCTCGCCGCGGCCTACGTCCGAGGACTGCAGGAATCCGGTGTCATCGCGACGCTCAAGCACTTCGCCGGCTACTCAGCATCTCGAGGCGCACGCAACCACGCCCCGGTATCGATGGGCCCCCGCGAATTCGCCGACGTCGTCCTGCCGCCGTTCCACCGAGCGGTGGTCGATGAGCGGGTCGGGTCGGTCATGAACTCCTACGCCGACGTCGACGGCGTCCCGCCCGCCGCCGACCGTCGGCTCCTGACCGAACTCCTGCGCGACCAGTGGGGGTTCACCGGCACCGTCGTCTCGGACTACTGGGCCGTGCCGTTCCTGCAGTCCACGCATCGGATCGCGGAGACCGTCGAGGACGCCGGCGTGCTCGCGCTCACAGCAGGCATGGACGTCGAACTGCCCCACACCCTCGGGTTCGGTCAGGCCCTGCTCGACGCCGTCGACGACGGCACGTTGGACGTCGCCGCCATCGACCGTGCAGCGCTCCGCGTGCTGACGCAGAAGGCGGAACTGGGCCTGCTCGATCCGACGTGGACGCCCGAAGCGGACAGCGCAGCGATCGACCTCGACTCGTCGACGAACCGGACCACTGCCCGACGACTCGCGGAAGAGTCCGTCGTGCTGCTGAGCAACCCGACCGGCACACTGCCCCTCAGCAGCCCCACGAGCATCGCGGTCATCGGCCCCGGGGTCGACGATCCCGGCACGCTCTTCGGCTGCTACTCCTTCCCCAACCACGTCGTCGCAGGCCTCGACGGAGTCGACATCGGGATCGTCGCCCCCACGATCCTCGACGGCATCGCCGCGGAGTTCCCCACCGCTCAGATCGTGCACGAGCGTGGAACGAGCATCTCGGGCGACGACCGCTCCGGCATCCCTGCGGCTGTCGCAGCGGCCGCAGCATCGGACGTCACCGTCCTCGTCGTCGGGGACCGGTCCGGCATGTTCGGCCACGGAACGTCCGGGGAAGGCTGCGACGTCACCCACCTCCGGCTCCCCGGCGTGCAGGAAGACCTGGCCGAACAGGTGCTCGCGACCGGCGCAACGGTGGTCCTCGTCGTCGTCTCCGGTCGCCCGTACGCCGTCGGGCACCTCGCACAGCGTGCTGCTGGCGCGCTGCAGGTGTTTTTCCCCGGGGAGGAGGGTGCCGCAGCAATCGCCGGGGTGCTCTCCGGACGTGTCGAACCCTCGGGCCGGCTCCCGGTGCAGATCCCCGGTGACGACGCTGCCCAGCCCGGCACCTACCTCGCAGCACCGCTCGCCCTCCGCAGCGACGGCGTGAGCAACCTCGACCCGACGCCGGCCTACCCGTTCGGCCACGGGCTGGCGTACTCGACCCTCACCGTCGAAGCGGCCGCGGTCGACCGGGAGGAACTCCCGACCGACGGCGACGTGACCGTGACGGCGACGATCGCGAACACCGGCGGTCGGCCCGCGTGGCACGTGCCGCAGCTGTACCTCAGCGACCCGGTCGCCTCCGTCACCCGACCGGCGCGCACCCGACTGGCGTCGGCCCGCGTCCATCTCCAGCCAGGCGAGCGGGCGGACGTGTCGTTCAGCGTGCACACGGACCTCTTCGGCTTCACCGGCCCGGACCTCGTCCGGATCGTCGAGCCCGGAGCGCTCGTCCTCACCGTCGCGCAGTCGGCTGCGGACCAGGGCGTCACCGTCGCTGTCCGGCTCGTCGGTAAGCCACGACCCGTCGGAGTCGATCGAGCGTGGGCAGTACCGACAGCGGTCGACCGTCGCGGGTGAGACCGGTGGACACCGCCCGACCCACGATCTACGACGTCGCCCGCCTCGCAGGCGTGTCGCACCAGACCGTCTCCCGCGTGCTGAACCACCCCACGAGCACCAGGCCCGCCACCCGACGGCGCGTGACACAAGCAATCGCGATGCTCCACTACGAGCCGAACGAGGCCGCACAGCAACTCGGCAGCAGTCGACCCGCGCCGGACCAGCGGAGATGACCCTCGACTCCGGGCGGAGACGCAAGCCCCCCGTCTTCGCCCGGCTCGTTGCGGCGCGCTCCACCGCCGCAACGTCACCGCCCGCGAGCCGGGCGGTGCGCTCGACGACGGAGCTGTGACGTCGCCGACGATGGAGGCAGCCATCGGTGCCGGCCGGGACCATCGGTCCCGGCCGTCACGCGTGTAGCGAGCGCTCTACGGACGTGTCTCGATCGGCGATACCCCCTCCCGGGCATGGTCACAGGATTTGACTACTCAGCATCTGACGTTCTCGAAGCGAGCCTTCTCTCGTTGGCGGTACGGCCGGGCCGCCTGCGCACGACAGCTGCGGTGGATGATTTAGCCGAGGACCACACGACGTTGCCGTCGTTCTCAGCTGAGAACGACGGCATCGTCGATACATGGCCTACCGGCGGGTGAAGACCTGGCGGCTCGAACCGTTGGGGGTATTGAGGCTGACCTGGCTGCCGTTCGCGGTGCCAGCTGCATCAAGCACAAGCCCGCTCAACTGGTTCGCGATTGTGCCGTCAACACGCAGGTCCCACTGCTGACTGGCCTTGCCGTTGCACGACCACAGGATGACTCGCGTTCCCGGTGCGGTGCGGTCGGCTTCAGCGGCGAGGCATCCTCCAGCAACGCGCAGTTCGCCACTTCGACTCGGAGTGATGGCCTGGTTGTTGTTGCCGACGCAATCGTACAGTTGCACCTGCGCACCGTTGGCGCCGTTGGGGACGTCAAGGCAGCGTCCGGAGGCAGTGTTCTGACGCGCTGCCGCTCCGTCGCGCGCGACGAGGGTCCAGCTCTGCGAGCCGTCACTGTTGGCTGTGGCGGTGGTCACTGCGGATCCTCGAGCGTTCGCCGTTGCGTACAGCGAGCTGTTTGACGAGGACTGCAGCGTGATCGTGCCGTCGGCGTTGTTGATGAGGTTCCAGAGCTTGTCTCTGTTGTTGTCGTCGTTCCAGAGAGCCAGCTCAGCGCCCGCCGTGGTGCTGTCCTGCCAGATCCCGAGAGCTCGACCGCCGGACCCGTTCAGCAGGGTGGTCATCCCGCTCGGCTTCGACGTCAGATGCCACCACTGCGTGTCGCCGTCAGACGCTGACCCTGCAGCTTCGGTGTCCACGCGGGCGCCGCTGAAGTCGCTGTCTTGCGCGGTGTTCTTCGTGCCGAGCACGTCCCCTGTCTTCTTGTTGACCAGCTGGTAGTACTGCCCGATCGACTGACCGAGATCGACTTCGCCGTACTCGATGGAATTCGCGTTGCCGAAGGTTCCCCGCAGGATCACGACGCGGCCAGTCTGCGGAACGTAGGTGAGGTTTCGGCTGTATCCGGCAGCGACGGACGTGCGCATTCGCGTCCAGGTTCCGTCGCTCGTGCCGGTGGTGTTCACCCAAAGATCACCGCCGTTGGCACTGTCCTGGTTGTTGAACAAGATCTCCCACTTGCCGTTGGCTCGTGGGACGGTGATGAGCACGGGCGAGCCTGCGTTGTGGATGGACTGGCCGGCGGCGTTCTTCAGCGTGACGTTGGGCTTGTCCCAGAATCGGAGAGGGTTGTCCGAAACGCGGGCACCCCCGAATTCGAACGTCATCAGCCACTTGCCATCGGTGGTTGGGACCACCGTGGTCATCCCCGGCCGACCCGATGAGGAGCTTCCCGCGACCTTGTCCGCAACGTCGACGACGGCAGCGCTCCAGTCGCTCGTCGACGAACCAGACCAGGTCTTGTGCACCAGGATTTGGGACACCGGGTCCGTCGCCGTGGCGTTGTTTGGATCCGGTGTCAGGAGGCCGGTGGCGGTGTCGTAGCTGGAGTACTCGTTCTCATCCGAGTAGTAGGCAACCAGCTGACCGTTGTAGACCATCAGGTACGGTTCCCAAACCGGGTCGTTCTGGGCGTAGGTGTTCTCCTTTGAGTGAAGGTGGCCGTAGGAGCCCTCCCATCCACCCGTAGCGATGATGTTCAGGAACTGCCAAGACGAGCCCGCGCCCGAGGTGTCAGCGTAGAGAGCGATGGCGATGTCTTTCCGGTCGCCGTCTTGCGTTGGAGTCCAGTTGGGGTCCGCTGCCTTCTGCTCCTTGTAGTACGGGTCATCGCCGGACACGACGCTGGCCAGGAGAAGAGTCCCCTTCTTCAGGGATCCGACGTCTTGAGGCAAGGTGTACAGGTACGGGTTCGTCCAGTTGCTTGTGTACTTCGCGAATGCCGAGGCACGGGACGTGCCCTTCGTCATGGCTGCCGGCGAAGCAAGATCAGTGAGCTTCTGCCAGGAAGTGCCGAAGTCGTCGCTCTTGTAGATCGGCAGAGTCTGGCCGACCGGGTCACCGATGCTGCGCTCGAAAGACGCGACCAACCGACCACTCGGCAACGACGCGGCCTTCGGGTAGAGGACGGCGTTTGCCTTGTTGACTTGGGATGCCTCGGATGACGTGGGGGTGTACATCACTCCAGGCGTCGGTGCGTACGCCTGGGCTGGCGTGACCCCAGCAAGCGCAACGGCAACGACGGCGCCGATACTGATGACGCTTGCAAACCAGGTAGTCAATCGCGCGCCTCGGGGGGATTGAACAGACAACAAGGACGGAGATGGGTGGTGTGATCGCATCGTTGCGAACCCCTTCTGCTGGGACAGGTCACTGAAGGTTCGCTCGTGACGCACTGGTTGTGGGCGTTTTGGAAAAGGTTTCGGTCGCCGCCACCCCAACGGAGCATTGAGGAACGCACGGACCGGACCCATCCTCGGCCTCACCCGAACCGCCGCGCTCGAGAACGCGCAGCAGGGCATCCGCGTCTACACCGTCGCCCCGGCACCATCGAGACACCCATGATCGAGGAGTTCGCCGCACCCAGCGACGACGACGTCATGGCCCCGATCCGCGCCGTGCACCCCATGGGACGCGTTGATGATGCCGACGAGGTCAGCCGAGCCATCCTCTACCTCGCCTCCGACGCCGCCAGCTTCACCGCCGGTGCCAGCATCTCCGTCGTGGCCGTCCGAACCGTGCAACAGGATCCAAGTCGATTCGGCTCGCCCTGACGCCGTCGCGACGGACAGTGCGATCCCGAGCGGTGCCCTCACCGTTCGATGCGACGGTTCCATGGTCCGATCTTCGCGCGTTCACTGCTCGACTGCTCGCTCTCGGGGGCGGTGCCGGTTCACCAGCGAGGCGTCCGGTCACCGATCGCTCGCCGAGACGGTCCGCGCAGTCAGGGACGCACGAGCACACGACAGGCGCTCCGACGTCGCGCCAACTCGGATCGCAACGCAACGCGACCACTGCACGGACTGGAGGCGC
>NZ_BACZ01000659.1:0-9176 GCF_000333375.1 Curtobacterium sp. B18 | reverse complement strand
CNCNCCTCCNNNCCNCCNNCCCNNAATGACCGAGAACAGGAACCGTTTCCGGACCATGTACCAGGCCAACAGGATGAGCAGAGTGTGGGTCGCGAAACCGATCCACGCGTTGCCCCAGTCGATGCCCGGGATGGACGCGATCGCCAGCGCGAAGAACACCTGCCACACGAAGACGTAGAGGCTCGCCTGGCCGATCGGGATCCACAGCCAGCCGATCGCCGTCGAGATCGGCTTCCAGAACACGGTGAGGATCGCGTAGGAGACGATCGCGAAGAAGGCGATGTCCACCAGGCGTCCCCACTGCAGGTCGACGCGCTGGTAGGCGGTGTTGTACAGCTGGTCGTACATCGACGCCGGGAACGGCGCGGGCGTGAACCCGAAGTGGTTGCCCGCCCACACGTACACGAGGAACAGGGCGTAGCCGCCGATGCCCACGCCGATGAGTACCTTGCCGAGTCGTCCGGTGAGGGCGGCGATGATCTGGCGACGGTAGTACCCGAGCACGAGGCCGTGGGTGAACACCACCTGCCAGGTGAGCAGCGGGAACACCGCCTCGAACTGGGAGTTCAGCGGCCGGAACTCGGGGTTGAGCGCCTGGAACAGGTAGAGCGCCCAGCTGACGACGAGCAGCGCCCACCAGAAGCCGCGACGGATCACCCACATGAACGCCGGGATGAAGAGGCTCAGCACGACGAAGAGTCCCATGATGTTGAACGGCCACGGGCCCATCTCGAGCAGCAGGAACTGCCGGATCGCGTACCAGGGCGGCGGGTAGGCCAGCAGCTGCATCGCGTTCGGGTAGAGGTCGTACACGCGCCCCTCGGCCCCGACGCCCCCGGTGCCGGTCCCCCGGTCGGTGAACGTGGTGATCGCGTCGGTGTTGAGGAAGGGCACGAAGCTCAGCGCGAAGACGACGAGGATCACCGCGAGCGTGACGAGGTACTGCTTCCGCGCCCGCTTCCAGGCCCCGATCGCGGCCGCCCACTCGCCGAACTTCTTGATGGCGAAGGGGTACGTCATGCCGAGCACCATGCCGGACAGGAACACGAACATCTCGGCGCCCGTGATCGCACCGACGGCGTGCAGCGTGATGTACGAGTACGGACCGCCGATCTCGATGTGGGTGATCACCACGGCGAGGATGATGAAGCCGCGGAACAGGTCGAGCCGGAGGTCACGCCCGGGCTTGCCGTCGTCCGGGTACCGCCAGCTCGGCAGCAGGCGGCCGAACAGCCCGCTCAGCAGGAAGACCACCGCCAGGCCGACCGCGCACCAGACGATCCACGCCATCTGGTCGCCGCCGGTGTCGTACTGCTGGTCGGTCGCCGCGGCCCCGGCCTCGAGCGTGACCCGTTCGGTGACCGGTCCGAAGACGAAGTCGCCCGCGCGTTCGAGGTCCGTCCGGAAGGAACCCGCGATGCCGGGGACCGCGGTGTCGCGCCAGTCGGCGACCCGGTTGCCGGCCTCGGGCTCACGGCGGTTCGTCTCGAGGAACGTCACCCCGCGGATCAGGGGGCGGTCCTGCACGGCGGCGATCACCTGTCGCCACCAGCCCTGCTTCACCGGGAGTTCGTCGTCGCCACGGAGCGAGTGGTCGTACAGCGCCCCGGTGTCGAGCAGCATCGGCCGGTCGTCCGCCACGGCGAAGCGGTCGTAGAAGCTCCCCCGCTGTCGCTGCTCGTAGCCCCAGGTCTCGTCGAAGCGAGCGGAGACCTCGCCGGCATCGGGGACGTCGTTCCGGGTGAGCGGGACGTCCCGGCCGGCGGCCTCGGTCGCCTTGCCCTTGCCGAAGTACAGCATCGACAGCCCGACCCAGTCGACGGCGGAGTCCCCCGGCCAGTACGGCGCGTAGGGGTCGTCGGCGGCGGTGAGCCGCCCGTCGCCGTTCGTGTCGAGCTTCGAGACGTCCGTCGCCGAGAGGTCCTGCAGGCGTCCCGCGGACTCGCCGAAGGGGTACCCGGCGCCGTACGACGGGGACCACACCATCAGGGCGTCCGAGCTGCCGGCGTGCACCGCCGTCGCGAGCGCGCGGAAGGCCTGCACGAACTGGGTCGGCTGCTGCCCCCACCGCACCCACGTGCCGTTCATCTGCGGTGCGAACCGGACGAGGACCTGGGTGTCGTACTGCCGGTGGACGTCCTCGAGCAGGGTGTTCGCGGCTCGGGCGTCGGCGGCGGTCAGGGACCCGAGCGACCGGTCGGGCTCGAAGCTCACGACGAGGACCGCGCCCTGCGTCGCCGCCGCTCGGGTCGCGCGGAGGAACTCCTTGCGGGCGCTGCGGTCGAGCGGGTACGGGATCTCGACGCCGTACATCGACGGTGTCGCGCCGAGGCGTCCGGCGTAGCCGTCGGGGGCGTCGTCACCCCAGTCGATGTCCGGCCCGAACCAGGTCGTCCCGGAGCTCGGTCCCACCGCGGCGGCGTTCGTCGCCGACGCCGCGGCAGCGGTGGTGGTCGCCGACGTCGCTGCGGCGGTCGTCGCCTGCACCGCGGACGCCGGCAGCGCACCGCCCAGCGCGAACGTCGCGAGGACGACCAGGAACGCGAGGAGCCGGGCGGCGGGTCGTCTCACCGCGTGCACGCCAGGGTCCACACGTTGTGCCCGCCCTCGTGCCGGTGCTCGAGCCGGTCGAGTGCGGCGATCGCGAGGGCGAGGCCGCGGCCGCTCTCCTCGTCGACGTCCGCCATCGTCACCGCGGCGAGGTCGATGTCGACGGGCAGCCCGTTGTCGGTGAGGACGGCCACGAGTTCGCGGTCGGTCACGTCGAGTTCCACGGTGTAGCGCCTGCCTGCTTCCTGGTCGGCACGACGGGTGTGCTCGACGATGTTCGCCGCGATCTCGGCGACGGCGGTCTCGAGACCGAACCGGAGTCGGAGGTCGTCGATGCCCAGGGCGTCCCACCACGCACCGAAACGGTCCTGCACCTCGTCGAGCGACTCGGGGACCGCGGGGACGTCGAACTCGATGCGTTCCGGGCTCACAGGGGTCCTCCGACCGTGCTCGACCCGTGGCCGGACCGTGCCGTCCCGGGGCCCCGGTACAGCACCGCACGGATGACGATGCTGAAGATGAACAGGTCGAACACGACCCACGCGGTGTTCACGAGGGGTGCGATGCCGGACGCCTGACCGGTCAGGTACCGGATGCCGATCAGCACGAGCGCCGCCACGAGGGCTCCCATCGCGACGAGCTGCGGCTTGACGAGGTCCCACCGCGGCCGCTGCTCGGACTCGTCACGGACCTTCGGGGTGACCCGGAAGCCCAACGGCTTGCCGCGGAACACGTTCTCGAAGGCGCTCGTCACCGACTCGATCCACACCGGGAACAGCGCCAGCGAGTACTGCTGTCCGCGCCACGTCGGTCTGCCGGCCGCCACCACCCAGAACAGCAGCTGGTTCAGCACCAGGAACGGGATGAGCCGGGCGAAGAAGTCCACGCTGTACGCCTGGACCGGCACGACGCCGAACGACAGGCAGAGCACCGGCGCGGCGATGTAGACGATCGCGGCGAAGCCGGACAGGTAGCTCCACATCGTCGAGAAGTACATGAGCCGCTGCCCCCACGAGAGCCCCTTCTGCACGAGGGGGTTCTCGCGGAAGAAGACCTGCATGGTGCCCTGCGCCCAACGGAGCCGCTGCACGAGCATGGTCGGCAGGTCTTCGGGGGCGAGGCCCGTCGCGAGGATCTCGTCGTGGTACGCCGACTTCCAGCCGAGGCCGTGCAGACGCATCGCGGTCGCCATGTCCTCGGTCACCGAGATCGTCGCCAGGGGCATGATCGGCTGCGCCTCGTCGTCGCGGTTGACGTCGAGCGCGCGGGTGAGCACGGCGATGGACTCGATCGCGGCGACCGGCGAGGCGTCGCGACGACCGAGGACGTCGAGCGCCGCATCGTCGAGGCCGGCGAAGGTGTTCGCGTCGGTCGACATCGCCGCGAGCTCCTGCAGGTCGTTGCGGACGGACTCGAGGTCGGAGGCCGCGAACCGGTAGGAGATGGCGTCGATCCCGCGCTGGAAGTCGTAGGTCACGTCGCCGAGGGGCTCGCCGCGCTCCACCTGGTCGCGAGCCCGGTCGATCACGGCCTCGGCCTCGTCGAGGGCGCCGAGCACCCGCTCGTCGGTCTCGGTCTCCCGCGCACGGGCGAGGAGCTTCCGCGAGGTCTTGATCGTCCGCGCGACCGACGCCTCGACCTCGCGCACGTAGCGGGTGACCCCGAGCTGCATGAGCGCTTCGCGGCGGAGGATCGCGTTCGAACCGCAGAAGAACGCGGCGTTCCAGCCGTCCTTCGACTGCTGGATCGGGCCGTAGAACAACGGCGCCTGGCTGCCGAGCAGATCGGCGTCGGGGACGTTCTCGAACCACTGCGGCGTCTGCACGAGCGCCATCTCGGTGTCCTTGAAGTACCCGAGCGTGCGGTCGAGGATCGCCGGGTCCGGCACCTGGTCGGCGTCGAGGATGAGCAGGAACTCGCCCTGGGTCGCGAGCAGTGCGTTGTTGAGGTTGCCGGCCTTGGCGTGCCGGGGCCGATCGACCCAGTCGGCCCCACGGGTGATGATCCCGATGCCGAGCGACTCGGCGGCCGCACGCATCTCCGGACGGTTGCCGTCGTCGAGGATCCACGTGGCGTGCGGGTGGCGGATGGCCTTCGCGGCGCGCGCGGTGCGGAGCACGAGGTCGACCGGCTCGTCGTAGGTGGTGATGAACACGTCGACGGTGACGTGGTCCCCCGGCGAGGTCGGTGGCTCGCCGCGTTCACGGAGCCGCCAGGCCCCGAACGCGAAGAGGAGCGAATCGATCACGCTGTACGTCTCGGCGAGGATCAGCGGCACGGCGATCCACCACGAGTGCCAGTTCACCGACGCGGCCCACCGCCACACGACGTAGTTCACGCCGGCGATCGAGGCGAGCAGTGCGACGGTCCGCACCGTGACGAGTCGACGCCGGGACGTGCCGGTGGTGAGGCGGCGGCGGTCCTGCCGGCTGACGTCGAGCGCGGTCACCGGGTGCCCCCGACGGCGTCGCCGAACGTGCTGCGTCGCAAGCGTGCCTCCCTGATCCGTCGGCCCCGGCCGCGGCGCGCGCCCGAGGGTGGTGGTCCGTCCGGGGTGACTCCAGGTGTGCCGTCCCGGGCGAGGGCTGCGCCGTCGGGTACGGCCGGGGCCCACGACCTGTCTACCGCAGGGAGCACCCTCCTGCCAGACCGGCGCCCCGGTCTGGGGACAGCCCGCATCCGTCCACCGGCGTGGGACGGACAGCACTCAGTCGAACGCGGCGACGATCCCGAGCCCCTCGGCCAGCCGGGCGACGACCTCGTCGAAGAAGGCCGCGCCGTCGGAGACCGACCCGACGTAGTGCCCGAACAGCTCGAACGACACCGTGCCGAACACCGTCGTCCAGGCCATGAGCGTGCGGGCGAGGACCTCTTCCGGTAGCCCCGTTCCGAAGGCCCGGAGCGACTCCACCCCGTCGGCGACGGCGGGCGTGAGCCGGCCCGGGCCCGACCGGGGCGCGTCCGGCGCCCGGTACCCGGGGTCGGCCACGGCATCGGCGACCA
The DNA here is from genome assembly GCF_000333375.1 of Curtobacterium sp. B18. Taxonomy (GTDB): domain Bacteria; phylum Actinomycetota; class Actinomycetes; order Actinomycetales; family Microbacteriaceae; genus Curtobacterium. The sequence continues at coordinate 3,623 of NZ_BACZ01000659.1, read as the reverse complement.
CCCGCACGATCGTGAGCGTCGTCCGCGACGCCGGCTCGACGGTCGATCGCGGCGCGGCGTACCCGGGCACCGGCGAGCCGAACAGGAGCGCGAAGTCCCCCGGGTGGGCGATCGACCAGGTGCGGATCGCTCGGCAGACCGCGACCCACCGTGCCCCCGGGGCCGGACCCGCTGCCGCGTCGGCCGCCTCGACCGCGGCCCCGAGCTCGTCGTAGTCGGCGATGAGCAGCGCCGTCAGCAGGTCGTCGCGGCTCGGGAAGTACCGGTAGACGGCCGACGACACCATGCCGACGTCACGGGCCACGGCCCGCAGGCTCAGCTGCGATGGACCTTCGTCGGTGAGCCGCACCCGGGCGGCGGCGAGGATGCTCGCGTGCACCGCCTCGCGAGCGCGGGCTCGGGCGGTCGGGGCCGTGTCGGTCATCCCTCCACCATGCCACGCGAGAGCACTGCACACAAACGAGAGCACTGCTCTTGCAATTCGACGACCGGGCGTGCATCCTGGACACAGAGAGCGGTGCTCTCGCTCACGAACGAAAGCAGGAAGTCATGTCACACCAGCACGTCGTCGTCGGCGCCGGTCCCGTGGGCCGTCACGTCGCCGCACTCCTCGCCGAGCAGGGCGAGCGGGTCGCCGTCGTCACCCGGTCCGGCCGGGACACGGGTGTCCACGGCGTCGAACACGTCGCACTCGACGCGTCCGACGCCGACGCGCTCACCCGCGTCACCGACGGGGCCGCCGTCCTCTACAACTGCGCGAACCCCGGCGACTACACGCAGTGGGAACGGACCTGGCCGCCGCTCGCGACCGCACTGCTCACCACCGCCGAACGGACCGGCGCCGTGTACGCGATCACCGGCAACCTCTACCCGTACGGTCCGGTGGACGGCCCGATGCGCGAGAGCCTGCCGGACGCCGCGACCGACCACAAGGGCATCCTGCGGGCACGCCTCTGGGCCGATGCGCGCGCCGCGCACGAGGCCGGACGGGTCCGCGCCGTCGAGGTCCGCGCGTCGGACTACGTCGGCCCCGGCATCGGCCAGAACGGGCACGTCACCCGCGTGCTCCCGGCCGCGCTCGAGGGCCGGTCCGTGTCCATGGTCGGACGCACCGACCTGCCGCACACCTTCACCGACGTGCTCGACGTCGCACGGATGCTCGTCGCCGCCGGTGCGGACGAGGGCACCCACGGGCGCACCTGGATGGTGCCGAGCAACGCGCCCCGGACGCAGGTGCAGGCGCTCACCGAGGTCTTGGCCGCGGCCGGGAAGCCCCCGGTGCGGGTCGGTCGGATGCCCGTCGGCGTGTTCCGCGCGATGGGCCTGGTGTCGCCGATGATGCGCGAGATCGCCGAGATGGGCTACCAGTGGACCGCGCCGTACGTGGTCGACGACTCGGCGAGCCGCGCCCGGTTCGGGATCGAGCCGACCCCGTGGGACGAGGTGTGCCGACGGACCGTGACGGGTGTGGTGTGACCGCTACGCACGGCAGGACGCCAGGCGCGGCACCCGCTGGCACCGCGCCTGGCGTCCGGCGTCCGGTCGGGTCCGACCTCAGATCACCAGCAACCGCGTGAACGCTCCGGCGGACAGCCGCTGGGCGACGCCGCCGGCGGCGTCGAGCCGCCAGAGGCCCGGTGTCGCACCGGCACGCACGTCGATGAACAGGTCGCCGGCCTCGTCGGCGGCGCCGATCCACAGCCCGCGCCCCTGGGCCTTCACGCCGCTCGTGACCCGCTCGGCCACGGAGCCGTCGGCGTTACGGGACACGACGCTCGTGATCGTCTTGTCCGCCGAGCAGCCGGTCGGGCTGGAGTCCGCCGGGGCGGCGCACCACTCCGCAGACTTGGCGATGAGCAGCGAACGGGTGGTCGTCGCCGCGTAGTCGAATGCGAGCCGGTCGTCGGCGGCGGTGAGCGTCGACGAGCCGGCGGCCAGGAGCACCCACCCGCTGGCGCCGGAGGCACCCGTCGCGGTGTAGTTCAGGTAGAGGTTGCCGTGGCCGTCGGCGAGGACGCCGGCGAACACGCGGTACCCCGTCTCCGGGAAGCTCCGCGTGGTGCGCGCACCCGAGGGTGACACGGAGACGACGGTGCTGTCCGCGCCCGCCCGGCCGAACGTCACCGCGGAGACCGTGCCGTCGCGTCCGACCGCCCACCCGGTCCCGGCCGAGGGGATGATCGCCCTCGGCGCGGCACCCGTCACCGGCAGCTTGGTGATCGCGCCCGTCGACGAGTCGACCCAGTACAGGTTCCCGGCGACGTCCGAGCGCAGGTCGGCGCCGAGGTGCAGCCCCGTCGCCACCGTCCGGGGAGCAGCGCCGCCCGCCGGGTACATCACGATGGACGTGCGGTCTCCCGAGGGCACGAAGACGTCGCCGACGTCGTCCGCCGTGAAGCCCGCGCCGTTCGGCGCGATCGTGGTCGGTGCGCCGGTCCCGCTGACCGGGAAGCGCACGACGGAGCCGGTGCCGTCGAGGGCGTACAGCGACTGCACGGTCCGGACCGACCCGGGCGCGGTGTAGCGCACCGAGACGGCCTTGCCCGCGCCGCGGGTCCCGACCGCACGGACCGAGAACGTGTAGGTCGTGCTCGCGGTCAGGTCGCCGAACCGGTCGGAGCGGGCGGTCGCCGGGAGTCGGTCGACGCCGCCGTCCGGCTGCTGCTCGGCGGGCGACACCGTGACGCGCCAGCCGGTGACCTTCGCACCGGACCCCGGCCGTCCCCAGGTGACGGTCGCGCTGTCGGCGGCACCGGTGACGCGGACGGAGGTGGGCGCACCCGGCACCGACGAGGGTGCGGCCGTCGCCGGCGCTGCTCCCCCGATGACGAGCGCCACCGCTGCGGCGGCGGTGACTACGGCTCTGAACACGTGCGTTCCCCTCGGTCGTCCCGTGGTCCTGCGCCACGGCTAGGGGTATCAGACCACCGCTCGGGCGCCGCGGACCCGTCGGCACGGGGATCGTGCGGGCAGCGCACGCCCTCGTGCGTCATCCCGCAAGGCAGCACCCGGACGGCGGGGCGTTCCGTGATCCGCCGCGCGGGCAGCCCGCGCCCGGTCGTGCCTCAGTGACGCGGCTTGCGCTCCGGACGGTCGTCGCGGTCGTACCGACGCGGGCCGCGGTCGTCGCGGTCCCGACCACCGGCACGCGGCCCACGGTCGTCGCGGTCGAACCGACGCGCACCACCGGCACCGCCACCGCGGCGGTCGGGCTTGATCTCGATGAGCTTGCCGCTGATGCGGGTGTCCGTCAGCCGGTCGAGCACCCCGGCGTCCATGTCGGTGGGCAGCTCGACGATCGAGAAGTCCGGACGGATCTGGATCGCCCCGAAGTCGTCGCGGCGCAGGCCGCCCTCGTTCGCCAGGGCCCCGACGATCTGGCGCGGCTCGACGCGGTGCCGACGCCCGACCTCGATGCGGTAGGCGGTCATCGGCTGCGAGCGGCGCGGGCCACGGTCGGACCGCTCGCCCCGGGCGCCGCGGTCGTCGTCGCGGTCGCGGCGGTCGCTGCCCCGGCCGTCGCGGTCGACGCGGTTCCGCAGCTCGTCGGCCTTCGGGTCGAGCAGCAGCGGGTCCTCGCCCTGCGCCACGACGGCCAGCGCGGCGGCGACTCGTCCGCCGGC
>NZ_BACZ01000660.1 GCF_000333375.1 Curtobacterium sp. B18 | reverse complement strand
AGCAGTAGCCCTTCGAGGCGACGCCGGCGAGGTCGATCCGCTCGAACGCCCGCGAGGTGAACACGCGGAAGCCGCCGGTCGCGTCGCGCACGGCGATGCCGAGGGCGAGGCGCGTGTAGAGGTTGCCGCCGCGGGAGAGCAGTTCCCGGTACCAGGGCCAGTTCTCGACCGTGCCGCCCTTGATCCATCGCGACCCGAGGACGAGGTCGTTCGTGTCGGCGAGCTCGATCATCCACGGCAGGTACTCGGGGTGGTGCGAGCCGTCCGCGTCCATCTCGACGAGCTTGTCGTAGCCGTGGTCGAGGCCCCAGGCGAACCCGGCGAGGTACGCGCCGCCGAGGCCGTCCTTCACGGTGCGGTGCATCACGTGCACGCGGTCGGTCTCGCGGGCGATCTCGTCGGCGATGTCGCCGGTGCCGTCCGGGGAGTTGTCGTCCACGACGAGCACGTGCACGGTCTCGTCGGTGGCCGCCAGCGTGCGCTCGACGATGGGTCGGACGTTCTCCGCCTCGTCGTAGGTCGGGATGATGACCAGTGTCGTGCTCATG
>NZ_BACZ01000661.1 GCF_000333375.1 Curtobacterium sp. B18 | reverse complement strand
GTGCGGAGCGGCTGCGACTCGACGACCTCGAGCCGGTGCCCCGGCGCGGAGACGAACACGCGTCCCTCGCCCCACTGGCGGGTCCAGATCGCCGGCGCCGTGACCGGACGGTTCCAGGCGTCGAAGTCCCTCGCCGACTGTGTGGTCGTGGCCAGCACGTCGTTGTACTCGTCGGAGAGCACCCAGTACTGCTCGGTGACGAGGTCGAAGTCCTCGATGCCCTCGGTGATCGGGTGCTCGTGCCCGAGGTCCGTGATGTGCACCGTGTACGGGATGTAGTTGTCGGACTGCTCGCCGGTGCGCTCCGACGGGTGCTTCCCGGCGTGGTGCGCGAACTGCCCGCCGACCATGTGCAGGTAGTCGGCGGTGTTCCGGAACGCGTCCGCGATCCCGCCGTGCCAGCCCGCGAGCCCGGCACCGCCGAGCACGGCCTTCTGGAGTCCGGCGAACTCGTCGTCGGCGATGGTCGACATCGTGACGACCTGCACGATCAGGTCGACGTCCGCCATGACCGACTCGTCGGCGTACACGGCGGTCGAGTCGGACACGCGGACGTCGAAGCCGTTGTCCTGCAGGAACGGGACGAACAGGTCGGTGGTCTCGACGGGCATGTGCCCGTCCCACCCGCCGCGGACGACGAGTGCCTTCCGGTCCGCCACTCAGATCACCGTCCAGGCACTGCCGTCGGCCGCGCTCCGCTCGACGGCGTCGAGGACCCGCTGCACGTGCAGCCCGTCCTCGAACGACGGCGACGGGTCGGTGCCCGCGACGATCGCCTCGACGAAGTCCTTCACCTCGTGGCTGAAGGTGTGCTCGTAGCCGATGAGGTGCCCGGTCGGCCACCACGCGGCCATGTACGGGTGCTCGGGCTCGGTGACCATGATCCGCTGGAAGCCCTGTTCGCCGGCCGGTGCCGTGGCGTCGTAGAAGCGCAGTTCGTTCATCGACTCGAGGTCGAACTGGATCGCGCCGGCCGACCCGCTGATCTCGAGCGTGAGCCCGTTCTTCCGACCGGTCGCGTAGCGCGTCGCCTCGAACGAGCCGATCGCACCATCGGCGGCGCCACCGGCGAGGCGTCCGAGGAAGAACGCAGCGTCGTCGACGGTGACCTGCCCGCGTTCGGTCGAGGCGGTGCCGGACAGCCCGACGCCCTCGGCCATGAGCGGACGCTCGGTCACGAACGTCTCGAGCGTGCCGGAGACGGTCGAGAGCCGTGCGCCGGTGACGTGCTCGGCGAGGTCGATCGCGTGCGCACCGATGTCACCGAGCGATCCGGACCCGGCGAGCGCCTTGTCGAGCCGCCACGTCATCGGGCCGTCCTCGTCGGCCAACCAGTCCTGCAGGTAGAGCGCGCGGACCTGGCGGACGGTCCCGAGCCTCCCGTCCTCCACCAGCCGCTTCGCGAACGCGATGGCCGGGACGCGGCGGTAGCTGAAGCCGACCATCGCGCGGACCCCGTCCGCCCGCGCCGCTGCGGCGGCGGCGGTCATCGCCTCGGCCTCGGCCACGCTGTTGGCGAGCGGCTTCTCGCACAGCACGTGCTTGCCGGCCTCGAGTGCCGCGATGGCGACCTCGACGTGCGACGACCCCGGCGAGCAGACGTCGACGACGTCGATGTCCGGATCGGTGACCACGGCGCGCCAGTCGGTGGAGGCGGCCTGCCAGCCGTACTGCTGCCGTGCCGCCTCGGTCCGGTCGGGGTCACGGCCGACGATGACGGCCATCTCCGGTTCGACCCCGAGGTCGAAGAACCTCGGTGCGGTCCGCCACCCCTGTGAGTGCGCGGCTCCCATGAAGCCGTGGCCCACCATGGCCACTCGAAGTCGGTCCTGTGCCATCCGCTCGCTCCCTTGCGATCACGTCCTTGCCAGAGTCAACACTACCGCTTATGTTGGGCGCGGCAACATTTTGTTTCGACGACGAACGGTGACCACCATGGCAACGACGCCCACCCGTGCAGACAAGTTCTCCTTCGGTCTCTGGACCATCGGCTACAACGGCTCCGACCCCTTCGGCGGCCCGACCCGCCCCGCACTCGACGTGGTCGAGGCGGTCGAGAAGCTCGACGAGCTCGGCGCCTACGGCCTGACCTTCCACGACGACGACCTCTTCGCGTTCGGCTCGACCGACGCCGAGCGGCAGACCCAGATCGACCGCCTCAAGGGCGCGCTCGACGCCACCGGCATCCAGGTGCCGATGGTGACGACGAACCTCTTCTCGGCCCCGGTCTTCAAGGACGGCGGGTTCACCTCGAACGACCGCCAGGTGCGCCGCTTCGCGCTCCGCAAGGTCCTGCGCAACATCGACCTCGCCGCCGAGCTCGGCGCGTCGACGTTCGTGATGTGGGGCGGCCGCGAGGGCGCCGAGTACGACAGCGCGAAGGACGTGCAGGCCGCGCTCGAGCGCTACCGCGAGGCCGTCAACCTGCTCGCCCAGTACGTCACCGACAAGGGCTACGGCATCCGGTTCGCGATCGAGCCGAAGCCGAACGAACCCCGCGGCGACATCCTCCTGCCGACCCTCGGTCACGCGATCGCCTTCACCGAGACGCTCGAGCGTCCGGAGCTGTTCGGCATCAACCCCGAGGTCGGCCACGAGCAGATGGCCGGTCTGAACTTCACGGCCGGCATCGCCCAGGCGCTCTACCAGGGCAAGCTCTTCCACATCGACCTCAACGGCCAGCGCGGCATCAAGTACGACCAGGACCTCGTCTTCGGTCACGGCGACCTGCAGAACGCGTTCTCGCTCGTCGACCTGCTCGAGCACGGCGCTCCCCAGGGCGGCCCGGCGTACGACGGCCCCCGCCACTTCGACTACAAGCCGAGCCGCACCGAGGACATCACCGGCGTCTGGGACTCGGCGGCCGCGAACATGCGCATGTACCTCCTGCTCAAGGAGCGGGCACAGGCGTTCCGCGCCGACCCCGAGGTCCAGGCCGCGCTCGAGGCGTCGAAGGTCGGCGAGCTCAGCACCCCGACCCTGAACGACGGCGAGACGTACGACTCGTTCCTCGCGGACCGCTCCGCGTACGAGGACTTCGACGCCGACGCGTACTTCGGCGGCAAGGGCTTCGGCTTCGTGAAGCTGCAGCAGCTCGCCATCGAGCACCTCATGGGCGCTCGTTGAGCTCGCAGCTCGTCGCCGGGGTCGACTCGTCGACCCAGTCCTGCAAGGTCACGATCCGCGACGCTGACACCGGCGCCGTCGTCCGGGAGGGTCGCGCGACCCACCCGGACGGCACGTCCGTCGACCCCCGCCACTGGTGGGACGCGCTCGGCAGCGCGATCGCGGACGCCGGCGGTCTCGACGGCGTCGGGGCGATCGCGGTCGCCGGGCAGCAGCACGGCATGGTCGCGCTCGACGCCGACGGTCGCGTCGTCCGCGACGCGCTGCTCTGGAACGACGTGCGGAGCGCCGACGCGGCCGCGCAGATGGTCGAGGAGCTGGGCCAGGAGGCATGGGTCGCCCGGACGGGTCTGGTGCCGGTGGCGTCGTTCACCGGTACCAAGCTCCGGTGGCTCCGCGACGCGGAGCCCGAGAACGCGGCCCGCGTCGCGGCCGTCGCGCTCCCCCACGACTGGCTGTCGTGGCGGTTGCGCGGGTACGGCCCGGCCGACGAGAGCCCGCTCGGACCGGACCTCGACGCGCTCGCGACCGACGGCTCGGACGCCAGCGGCACGGCCTACTGGGACCCGGTGCGCCGCGAGTACGACGCCGAGCTGTTCGAGCTCGCGCTCGGCCGTGGGCTGCGGGTCGCGGGTGCCACCGACGGCGCTCGGGACGACGACGTCGTGGTGCCGCGGGTCGTCGCGCCCGACGAGGCGATGGGCTCCCTCGGGGTCGACGTGCCGCTGCCCGGCGGTGCGACCGCTCCCTCGGGCCTGGTCGTCGGCGCGGGACTCGGCGACAACGCCGGGGCAGCGCTCGGCCTCGGACTCGGTCCGGGTGACGTCGCGGTGTCCCTCGGGACGAGCGGCACGGTCTTCGGCGTCACCGACGCCGAGGTGCGCGACCCGAGCGGGACCGTGGCGGGCTTCGCCGACGGGAGCGGGTCGCGCCTCCCGATCGTCACGACGCTCAACGCGGCCCGCGTGCTCGAGGTGATCGGCGGCCTGCTCGGCGTCGACCACGACGCGCTCGGCGAGCTGGCGCTCCAGGCGCCGGCCGGTGCCGACGGTCTCGTGCTCGTGCCGTACTTCGTCGGCGAGCGCACGCCCAACCGTCCGGACGCGACGGCCTCGCTCGTCGGCATGACGCCGGGGACGACGGACCGGGCGCACCTGGCCCGCGCCGCCGTCGAGGGCATGCTCTGCGCACTCGCGGACGGCCTCGCGGCCGTCGAGGGAACGGGTGTCGTCGTCGAGCGGCTGCTGCTCATCGGCGGTGCGGCCCGCAACGAGGCCGTCCGCGTCGTCGCGGCGCAGGTGTTCGGCCGGGACGTCCTCGTGCCGGAGCCGGGCGAGTACGTGGCGGCCGGCGCGGCGAAGCAGGCCGCGTGGGTGCTGACCGGGACCCTGCCCGCGTGGGACACCGCCACGACGGTCGCCGCCGCGGATCCGCACCCCGAGGTGCTCGAGCAGTACCGAGCCGCCGCAGGCTGAGCGGTCGCGCCACCCGTCAGTCCGTCCGTCCGTTCGTCCGTTCGTCCGTTCGCGGACACACCCGCCCCCGACGCCGTCCACGACGGTGTCGGGGGCACCATCGTCCCCGGAGGAGACCACATGCCGTTCACCGACCTGCCACTCGACGCCCTGCGCGCGCACCGCTCGGACGCCCGCCGTCCCGACGACTTCGACGCCTTCTGGGCCGACACGATCGCCGCGTCCCGGGCTGCCGGCGCGGGCACCGACCCCGTCCTCGTCCCGGCGGACACACCCGTCACCGGCCTCGTGGTCGAGGACCTCACCTTCCCGGGCTTCGCGGGCGACCCCGTGCGCGCATGGGTCGCTCGGCCGCTCGCCGCCGAGGAGCCGCTGCCCGTCGTCGTCGAGTTCCTCGGCTACAACGGCGGTCGCGGGCTGCCCGGCGAGCGGGTCTCGTGGGCCCTCGCGGGGTACGTGCACGTCGTGATGGACACGCGCGGCCAGGGCAGCGGGTGGGGCTCCGGCGGCGACACCCCCGACCCGCACGGCTCCGGCCCGCACGTCGGTGGCTGGATGACGAGCGGGATCGGCTCCCCCGCCGACCACTACTACCGCCGCGTGTACACCGACGCCGTCCGCCTGGTCGACGCCGTCCGGACGCTCCCCGGGGTCGACCCGGCACGCATCACCCTGACCGGCGGGAGCCAGGGCGGCGGGATCACCATCGCCGCGGCCGCGCTCGTCGAGGCGCACGTCGGACCGATCACTGCGCTGCTGCCCGACGTCGCCTTCCTCTGCGACTGGGAGGGCGGGACCGCGGTCGCTGTCGGCGGCCCGTACCTCGAGCTCGCGACGTACCTGTCGGTGCACCGTGACCAGGTCGACACCGTGTGGCGCACCGCCGCGTACTTCGACGGCGTGCACTTCGCCGCGGGCATCACGGCGCCGGCCCTGTTCTCCGTCGCGCTCATGGACGACGTCGTGCCGCCGCGGACGACGTTCGCGGCCTACAACGCGCTCGGCTCGACCGACACGGCGATCGAGGTCTACCCGTACAACGGCCACGAGGGCGGCGGGTTCGCGCACTGGGAACGCCAGGTGGCGTTCCTGCGCGCCCGCGACTGACCGGGCGCCCGGGTCAGTACCAGCGTCGGACGAACTGCTCCAGCACGTTCTTGACGACCTGGACCGGGCCCGGCGCCGGGTCCCCGCTGTCGCGGCCGATCCGTCGCAGCAGGTCGGCCTGGGCGTCCTCGTACTCGGCGACCTCGTCGGCGGAGTAGTCCGACGGCGGGACCGTGCGGATCGTGCTCACCGTCTCGAGGCGCTCGAGTCCCCACCGGAAGCCGACCGGCTCGGGGCCGGCGTCGATCAGGGCGACGATGGCCGCGTCGGACGAGGTCCCGCCGGGGTCGGCG
>NZ_BACZ01000662.1 GCF_000333375.1 Curtobacterium sp. B18 | reverse complement strand
CGTGATCGACGAGTCGCACGTGACCGTGCCGCAGATCGGCGCGATGTACGAGGGCGACGCGTCACGCAAGCGCACCCTCGTCGAGCACGGCTTCCGACTGCCGAGCGCCCTCGACAACCGACCGCTCCGGTGGGAGGAGTTCCCCAGACCTGCAGCCCGTTGCGCTCGAGGATCGCCTTGCGGTCCGCGACGTACCCGGGGTCCGTCGCGGCGCGCCGGACGTCGAGGTGGTCGCCCCAGCAGGCGATCTCGAGCCCGTCGTAGCCCCACTCGCCGGCGAGGCGCGCGACCTCCTCGAAGGGCAGGTCGGCCCACTGGCCGGTGAAGAGGGTGACCGGCCTGGAGGCGCGGGTCGTCCCCGTCTCGTCGGTTCCGTCCGTCGTCGTCATCGTCGTCGTCCTTCCTCGCGGTGTGCGGTGGTCACCATGATCCCGGTTCCGACCCGGCGGGCACGGTGTCGGGGCGGTCGACGCGCGACTCGACCGCGACGACCGTGTGGTTCCTCGAGGCGGTCTGCACGGCCTCCATGATCTCGAGGACGTGGAACGCGAGGTCCCCCGACGCGCGGTGCGGCCGGTCGGTCGCGATGGCGTGCGCCATGTCCGCCAGCCCGTACCCGCGGCCCGCGTCGGCGTACCCGGCCGTCACGGGCAGTTCCCGCCACTCGCGGTCGTCGGCCGTCGCGATCGACACCGGGTCGGAGAACCGGTTCGGGTCGGGGACGGCGAGGCTGCCGGCGGTGCCGTGCACCTCGAAGAGCGGGGCCCGGGTCGCCCACACCTCGAACGAGACGGTGACCGTGGAGACGACTCCGCGCTCGTGTTCGAGGACGGCTACGACGTGGGTGTCGACGTCGACGGGGATCGGCGCTCCGGCGAAGGGGCCGGTCGCGATGGTCCGCTCGCGGGTCGACCGGGTGGCACTGCCGCTCACCCGGACGACGGGGCCGAAGAACTGCACGAGGCTCGTCAGGTAGTACGGCCCCATGTCGAGCAGCGGGCCGCCCCCGGGCTGGTAGTAGAACGCCGGTGCCGGGTGCCAGAGCTCGTGTCCCGGGGCGCTCCAGGACACCGCGGCGCCGACCGGGTCACCGATCAGGCCGTCGTCGATCGCGGCACGGGCGGTCTGGATGCCGGTCCCGAGCACGGTGTCGGGCGCGCTGCCGACCCGCAGGCCCGAGCGTCCGGCCAGCTCGAGCACCGGCGCGGCCTCGGCCGTCGCGAGCGCGAGCGGCTTCTCGCCGTAGACGTGCTTGCCGGCGTCGAGGGCCCGGGTGGCGACCTCGGCGTGCGCGGCCGGGATCGTCAGGTTCAGCACGACGTCGACGTCGTCCGCGCCGAGGAGCTCGTCGACGCTCGTGCCCCGGACGCCCTGGGCCTCGCCGACCGACCGCGCACGCTCGACGTCGAGGTCGGCCAGGCGGT
>NZ_BACZ01000663.1 GCF_000333375.1 Curtobacterium sp. B18 | reverse complement strand
CGCGGACGCCGGCTCCGAGCCGCCGGTGCGCTGGTGCACGCGTCGCGCTCGAGCACAGAGGTCGTAGAGGAGTCCGTCGTCCACGCACCGAGCGTGGCACAGCGAGGCGCCCGGACGCCACCAGGACTGGGTACTCCCGTCCCGCGGCCGACGCTCGTAGGCTCGGGGGCCGTGACCGACACCGCCCCCGGCCTGCACACTCCCGCCGCCGATGCCGCACCGTCCACGCTCGCCCCGCTGAGCCTGCTGGCCGTCGTGGCCATCGCCCTCGCGTTCGTCGCCCCGATCGGTGGCGTCGTGGTCGGCTGCATCGCCCGTCGCGAGGTCCGGCGCACCGGGGAGCGCGGCGACGGCCTCGCCTTCGCGGCCGTGCTGATCGGGGCGACCCTGACGCTGGCGACGGTCGTGGTGCCCGCGGCGATCGCTGCGTCGGGCTTCCTCGGGCTGGGCGTGCCGTTCGGGCTCGGCCTGACCGCTGGCCTGGGGTCCTGACCGTCAGCCGCCGACGAGCGACGTGACCGCGTCCACCACGACCTGCCGACGGCGCGCCGGCACGACCGCGCGGGTCAGCGCCTCGGACTCGGGACCCGCCTCGCTCCAGAAGGCCGCGAGGTGCAGCACCAGGCCGAGCAGGACGGCCGGCCGGTAGCTGCGCGGCAGGACGCCGGCTCGCTGCGCCCGCTCGACCTCGGCCACCATCGCGGTCTGCCGTTCGAGGACCGCGTCGAGCGGCACCGCCGAGGCCCGGTCGAGCCGGTGCCAGGTCGTCAGCCGCTGGGCCCACGGACGCTCGGCCCAGGCGTCGTGCAACCGGCCGGCGAACCCCGGGAGGTCGTCCGTGTCGAGCGGGACCCGCTCGAACGTCTCGGCGACGGTCTGTTCGACGAGGGCGTCGAACAGCCCCTCCTTGCTGCCGAAGTAGTGGAAGACCTGGGCCTTGTTGCTCGAGGCGGCCGCGGCGATCCGTTCGACCTTGCCGCCGACGAGCCCCGACGCGGCGAACTCGTCGCGCGCGGCGAGCAGGAGTCGTGCACGGACGGCGTCGGCGGCTGGGGGCGTGAACGGTGCCATGCCGTCCACCGTACCGATCCCGACGACGGGCACGGCCGCGGGTCACCAGCGCGCCGGATCGGTCCGCCGGTCAGGACGGCGCCACCGTGACGAACAGGTACCCGGCGAGCGCGACCGAGCAGCACGCGATCGCGACCCGGAGGACGCCGTGCGGCACCCGTCGGGCGACGGTCGGTCCGATGAGCCCACCGATCACCGCCCCCGCTCCGAGGGCGACGGCGGCGGACCACACGACGTGCCCGGACACCGCGAACACGACGGCGGGCAGGAGGTCCGCAGCGAGGAGCAGCACGTTCTTGACGGCGTTCGCCCGGTGCAACGACGGCGACCCGGTGAGCAGCAGCACGGCGATCATGAGCACACCGGACCCCGCGCCGAAGTAGCCGTTGTAGACGCCGACACCGGCGATCCCGGCCGACGCAGCACCGGTGGACCGAGCACGGGCGTCGGCGGTCGTCCGTGCACGACGACGGTCGAGGAGCGGCTGCAGCAGGAGGAGCAGTCCCCCGGCGAGGACGAGGAACGGGACGATGCGGTCGAAGAGGTGCGCCGGCGTGACGACCAGGAGCACCGCGCCCGCGAGCGAGGCGACGACGGTGGTCGGCATCCAGCGTCGCACGACCGCGGGATCGGCACGCACCTCGTGCCGGGCGCGGAACGCGGAGCTCGCACCGCTGCCGATGAGCGCGACGGAGTTCGTGACGTTGGCGGCGAGCGGCGGGATCCCGACGGCGAGCAGCGCCGGGTAGGCGACGAGCGAGGTGATCCCACCGGCGGTGCCGATCACCCCGGCCACCACGCCCGCGACGACGAGGATCCCGACGGTCAGCACGCTCCATGCTGTCACGACGCGGCGGCCCGGGGCGCGATCGGTCGCTGCAGGGCCCCCGATCGCCTGCCGTCGCGAGCACGCCGCCGATCGTCGGGGAACCGGTCCGGGCGGGGCCGTCAGGCCGCGGGGGCGACGGGTCCCTCGTAGCGGACCGCGAGCAGGGTCACGTCGTCCTCGTGGTCGACCGACCCACCGAGCTCCTGGACCGCGGCCACGAGTTCGTCCGGGTCGCGGTGGGTACGGAGGAAGTCGCGGAACCGCTCCGGGGCGTCGAGGTCGCCGCCGAACAGGTCCAGCACTCCGTCGCTGACGCTCACCACGACGTCACCGGGGCCGAGCATCGTCCGCCGCGGGGCCCACTCGGTGCCGACGCCGATCGGCAGGTCGTCGGAGCGGAGCCACTCGTCGTCGCCGTCGGCGCGGAGGAGTACGGACAGCCCGTGACCGGCGTCGACCCAGTGGGTCGTCCCGTCGCGGGCGATCTGGAAGTGGAAGCAGGTCGTGAACTGGTCGGCGCCCGGGCCGGACCGCATCCCCTCGGCCGCCGACCCGATCGAGGCCTCCGGAGCGCCGGGGCTCGACGCCGCCCGCACGAGGGAGCGCACCACGGCCGCGATCATGCCCGCGGCGACGCCCTTGCCCATCACGTCGCCGAGGGTGAAGGCCGCACCGTGCGCGGTCGGGTACCAGTCGTAGAAGTCGCCGCCGACCGTGCGGGCGGGCAGGCAGATCCCACGCGTCGTGAGCTCGACCGGGATGTCGTCGTGGGAGTCGGGCAGCAGGGACCGCTGCACGAGGGCGGCCTCGCTGATCTCGCTCTCCGCCTGCCGCCGGCGCTGCTGGGCGAACCGGAGTCGCAGGTCGGCCTGCCGTGCGAGCTCGTTCGTGACGCCGGCGACCGCGGCGAACACCAGGATCACGAAGACCAGGCGCACCATCTCGCTCGCGATCAGGTCGTCCGGGTCGAGCACGATCGGCACGGCGAACGTGATGACCGTGCCGACGAGCGGGTAGACGATGTGCTGTCGACCGGGCTTCGCCGCGATCCACACCAGCGGCAGCAGGACGGCGGCGAGGAACGGCGACCGGGCGTCCCCGGTGCCGAAGCGCAGCAGGCCGATCGCGATGAAGTCGACCGCCGGGACCAGCAGCTCGGCGCGCGCCAGACCCGGCCGCCACACCATGAGGGCGGCGAACCCGAGCCCGGCCAGGGCGAGCACGACGCCGCCCCAGACGCTGGGGACGTCGGTGACCGCGAGGACCGGGACGACGGCGCTGCTGACGGCGGCCACGATCGTGAGCCCGGCGATCACCGCCTGGTTCACGAGCGGGGCGGACCGGGCGAGGCGCCACCGGGCGACCGGAGCTGCCCGCGGGGCGGTGGCGGCCTCGGGCACGCTGATCCGTGCGATGACCGGGCCGAGCGTGTACTGGGTCATGACTCGTTCACCGTACCGTCGCCACCGGGATCCGGCCGCGCCGTGGACCTCGGCGCGCCACCGGACGCCGGGTGGTCCCCCCTTCGCACCACCCGGCGTCGTGCCGGGTCCCGACACGCCGGTCGTGTCCCGGCGCAGCCGCCGTCAGCAGCGCTCCCAGGTGACGGTGCGCCGGTCGGACGCCCGGACCTCGCGGACCGGACCGGTGACGCGGACCACCGCGCGCCGGGTGGCGGAGCCGGGGACGGGCGGTGGACCGGAGCGGTCGCCCGCCGCGACGATCCCGTCCGTGCGCACCGTGCCTCCCGGCTCCGACGCCGCCGCGTGGGACGCGACCCACACCTGCACGTCCCCGGGCTCGACCACCTTGCGGAGGGCCCGGTCGGTGAAGGCGAAGCGCTGGACGGGCACGCTCCAGCGGAGCCGCGCGGTCTCCCCCGGGGCCAGCGCGACCCGGGCGTAGCCGAGCAGCTGCACGACCGGGCGGGTGACGCTCGCGGCACGTCGTGCC
>NZ_BACZ01000664.1 GCF_000333375.1 Curtobacterium sp. B18 | reverse complement strand
ACCGGACCGGACCCCGCGGGCCGCCCCCCCTGGTGACCTGGGTCCTCCTGGTCGCCACCGGCGTCACGTCCTGGGTCGGCGTGGCAGCCCTGGTGTACGGCGTCTCGGGCGGGGTGCACGACCACGCCGCCATCCTCGTCGCGGGTCGGATGGCGTCGAGCGCGAGCGTCCTCGCCGTGGTGACGATCGTCTGGATCGCGGACGGCATGCACCACGCGGCGCGGACGGACACCGAGGCACTGCCCGTCCGGTAGGGCGTGGACCCCTGGCGGGAATGTCTGCGGCTGCGCTACGTTGTACCGAGCAAGTCGATGCAAACGCATCGAAATCGCAGGCGGAGGGACTCCGCGGAAGGCGGCGCATCATGCAGTTCGGCATCTTCACGGTCAGTGACGTCACGACCGACCCCACCACCGGGACGACCCCGGACGACACCCAGCGGGTCCGCGACATCCTGACGATCGCCGAGCACGCCGACCAGGCGGGGCTCGACGTCTTCGCGACCGGTGAGCACCACAACCCGCCGTTCGTGGCCTCGAGCCCGACCACCATGCTCGGCTACCTCGCCGGACGCACGAAGCACATCACGCTCTCGACGTCGACGACCCTCATCACCACGAACGACCCGGTGCGGATCGCCGAGGAGTACGCGATGCTCCAGGTCATCTCCGACGGCCGCATGGACCTCATGATGGGCCGCGGCAACACCGGGCCGGTCTACCCGTGGTTCGGGCAGGACATCCGCCAGGGCGTCAACCTCGCGATCGAGAACTACGCGCTCGTCCGCCAGCTCTGGGAGAACGACGTCGTCAACTGGCAGGGGAAGTTCCGCACGCCGCTGCAGGGCTTCACCTCGACCCCGCGTCCGCTCGACGGCGTCCCGCCCTTCGTGTGGCACGGCTCGATCCGCACGCCGGAGATCGCCGAGCAGGCCGCGTACTACGGCGACGGGTTCCTCCACAACAACATCTTCTGGCCGATCCAGCACACCGAGCAGATGGTGGGCCTCTACCGTCAGCGCTTCGAGCACTACGGGCACGGGCGTGCCGACCAGGCGATCGTCGGGCTCGGCGGCCAGTTCTTCGCGCGGAAGAACTCGCAGGACGCCGTCGCCGAGTTCCGTCCGTACTTCGACAACGCCCCGGTCTACGGGCACGGTCCCTCGATGGAGGACTTCACCGAGCAGACCCCGCTCACGGTCGGTTCGCCGCAGCAGGTGATCGACCGGTACGCCGCGATGAAGGACCACGTCGGGCACTACCAGCGCCAGCTGTTCCTCGTCGACCACGCCGGGCTGCCGCTCAAGACGGTGCTCGAGCAGATCGACATCCTCGCCGAGGACATCGTCCCCGAGCTCCGGAGGATCAACGAGGAGGGCCGGCCGGAAGGCGTGCCGTCGAACCCGCCGTCGCACGCCGACCGCGTGGCCGCCGCGATGGCCGCCGGCACCCTGGGCAGCGACCACGTCGCCGCCGAGGACGAGTTCACCGGAGCGTCCGTCTGACGCTCGCTTCGTGAGCAGCAACGGTCGGGTCCCGCAAGGTGACCCGACCATTGCTGCTCACCATGCGCGGTGAGCGTGGCCCCAGATCGGACTGGAG
>NZ_BACZ01000665.1 GCF_000333375.1 Curtobacterium sp. B18 | reverse complement strand
TGCCGATCCTGTCGACCGTGTTCGCCGTCGTCTCGGTGGTCGGCGGGATCCTGCTCGCCCTCGGCGGAGGCCTGCCCATCAGCCCGTACGTCACGACCATCTCGTTCGTGATCTGGGTGGTCTGCCGGATCGTCGGCGGACGCAAGGACAAGCGCGGACGCGACCGGATCGTGCGCCGCGACCAGCGTGACGGGGGCGCACCGCGCCTCCGGGCCGACGACGCGGACCCCCTGTCCGCCGCCGGCCGGAAGGAAGGAGCGACCGCATGAACGCCGTGCAGAAGCCGAAGCGGAACACGTGGCAGCGCGAGGCGGTGCGCACCGCACTGTCGAGCACCGAGGGGTTCGTCAGCGCGCAGGCGCTGCACCAGCACCTGCGGGACGACGGCTCCACCATCGGACTCGCCACCGTCTACCGGGCGCTCTCCGACCTGGCGACCGAGGGGGACGCGGACTCGCTGCAGCAGGACGGTGAGTCGCTGTACCGCGCGTGCACGACCGACGCGCACCACCACCACCTGATCTGCCGGAACTGCGGCCGCACGGTCGAGATCGAGGCGGACCCGGTGGAGCGGTGGGCGCAGGAGGTCGCGGCGGCCAACGGGTTCACGAACGCCAGCCACGTGGTGGACATCTTCGGGGAGTGCGCCGTGTGCACGGCGGCGCGCACCACGGCGAACGCCGGCGAGTAGCGTCCGCGTCATGCACGTGATCCTGGTGCCCGGCTTCTGGCTCGACGCGAGCGCCTGGGACGAGGTGGCCCCGGTGCTCCGAGCAGCGGGACACTCGGTCGAGGCGGTCACCCGCGACGGCGACACGCTCGACGAGCAGGTGGCCGCCCTGGTCGAGCTGCTCGACGACGTCGCCACGCCGGACGAGCCCGTGGTCCTGGCGGGGCACTCCGGCGCCGGGCCGATCGCGTACATGGCCGCCGATCGCCGCCCGTCGCTCGTCGCGCACCTGCTCTACGTCGACACCTTCCCGGGGCCCGAGGGCGGCTGCGTCAACGACGAGCTGCCCGTGGTGGACGGCGTCGTGCCGCTGCCCTCGTGGGACGTCTGGGAGCCGGCGACCGTGCGCGGCATGACGCCGGAACTGCGCGCGGCCTTCGAGCACCGGGCGATCCCCGAGCCCGCCGCGGTGCCGTCCGACCGCTTCCACTACGCCGACGCCGCGCGGCACACGATCCCGGCGACGGTGATCACGTGCGAGATCCCGGCGGCCGACCTCGCGACGATGGTGGCGGACCACCAGGCCTGGGCGGCGGAGCTCGTGGCGACCGAGGAGCTCTCGATCCTCGGGCTCGAGACGGGGCACTGGCCGATGTTCACGGCGCCGCGGGAGCTCGGCGAGCTCATGGTGCAGGCGCTGGCCCCGCGGCCGACCGAGGCGCCGTAGCGCGGGCGCCCGCGCCCGCGCCCGCGCCCGCCCGCCCGCGCCCGCGTGCCGCGCCGCGCGCGCCCGCCCCCGTCCCGCTCACTTGGTGAGCAGAAGGTGTCGGCTGGCCGACCGTGATCCGACCATTCCTGCTCACGAACGCGCCCGCCGGGGGTGGGGCGTGCCTCCAGGCCGACCCTCGCAGCTGCGGCGGTTTGCGACACGCCCGGTCGTCGCGTACTGTTGACCCTTGGTTCTCCGCGTCCGCGTGGCGAACCCAGTTGTTCCAAGCCCTCAGACCGTCGCGAACGCCGCGGTCGCGCGGTGTCAACGGCCCCTTCGACAGGGACCGCAGGCCTGGGCGGTGCGCACAACCCCCTCGTTCCGTCGCCTCGCGACCGAGCGCGTGCGCGCCAGGCAAGTGAACTTGGGTGCGGCCGTCCGGTCGCACGGTACCTCAGGAGGAAACCATGGCAGCAGTGTGCCAGGTGACCGGAGCCACCCCCGGCTTCGGACACAACATCTCGCACTCGCACCGCCGGACGAAGCGTCGCTTCGACCCGAACGTGCAGAAGAAGACGTACTACGTGCCCTCGCTTCGTCGTAACGTCACGCTCACGCTCAGCGCGAAGGGCATCAAGGTGATCGACGCACGCGGCATCGAGTCCGTGGTCAAGGATCTCCTCGCCCGTGGGGAGAAGATCTGATGGCCAAGAAGGGTCAGGACGTTCGTCCGATCATCAAGCTCCGCTCGACGGCGGGCACCGGGTTCACCTACGTGACCAAGAAGAACCGTCGCAACAACCCGGACCGTCTCGTGCTCAAGAAGTACGACCCGGTGATCCGCAAGCACGTCGACTTCCGTGAGGAGCGCTAAGCATGGCGAAGAAGAGCAAGATCGCGAAGAACAACCAGCGCGCCGAGATCATCGCGCGCTACGCCGAGCGTCGTCTCGAGCTGAAGAAGGCCCTCGTGGACCCGAACGGCACCGACGAGTCGCGTGAGGCCGCTCGCGTCGGTCTGCAGAAGCTCCCGCGCGACGCGTCGCCGGTCCGCTACCGCAACCGCGACGCCATCGACGGTCGCCCCCGTGGCCACCTCGGTGAGTTCGGCATCAGCCGTGTCCGCTTCCGCGACATGGCCCACCGTGGCGAGCTGCCGGGCATCACGAAGAGCTCCTGGTAAGCACCTGCTTCCGCGAACGCCCCGACACCCGTGTGGTGGCGGGGCGTTCGCCGTTCCCGGGTCGTTTCGGGGGACATCTTCGTCACATCGGTCACATTCGCCCCGTCAGGAGCCCGACAACCCCGGAAATCCGGGCGAGTCGGCAGATTTCGCCTCGGGTGGCTGGTACGTTCGACTCCGGTTCCGCAGGGTCTCACGCCCGCCGGCACCGTGGCACGGAGCACCCGCTCCGGGCGCCGGACGAGAAGTCGTCCGACCGATACTGCAAGAAGTCCGAGGAGGACATCCATGGCTGACAAGTCCCTGAACCGCACCGAGCTCGTCGCTGCCGTCGCCGCTGAGTCCGGCCAGAGCCAGGCCACCGTCAACGGCGTCGTCGACGCGCTCTTCTCCGTCGTCTCCGGCTCGGTCGCCGACGGCACCAAGGTCACGATCCCCGGCTGGATCGCCTTCGAGAAGACCCACCGCGCCGCCCGCACCGGCCGCAACCCGCAGACGGGCGAGGCCATCGAGATCGCCGCGAGCGACTCGGTCAAGGTCAGCGCCGGCTCGAAGCTCAAGGCTGCCGTCAAGTAAGACCGCTCCGCGAACGGAAGGGACGACTCCGGTCGTCCCTTTCGTCGTTCCCGGGGTCCTCCTCCACAGCCAGGAGGCGCGGATCGCCGCCCACAGGTCGGCTCGCTCGATTCCGTGGCCGGGTCGGCCAGCGCCTAGGCTTGACGGGTGGATCGGATCGCGCGCATCGCCGGCCCCGGCGTGCTGCTGCTCGTCGGGTTCGTGTCCCTCCTCGTCGCGCTGGTCGTCGGGGGCGGGGCGAACGCCGCGCTCATCGCCGATCCCGGTGCCGTCGTGCGGTTCGGGCTGCCGATCGCCCGCATGGTCGTGGACCTCGCCGCCGCCGCCACGATCGGTGGCCTCGCGCTCGCGACCGTCGGGTTGTCCCGCACGGCGCCCGAGTGGAACCGGGCGATCGACGTCGCCGCCGGTGCCGCGGGCGTCTGGACGGTGGCCGCCGCCGTCTCGACCTTCTTCACGTTCCTCAGCGTCGCCGGCTCGACGATCAGCATCGACGAGCAGTTCGGGCAGTCGATGGGGGTGTTCCTCACCGGGACCGAGCTCGGCCTCGCCTGGCTCGTCACGGTCCTCGTCGCGGCGGCGGTCACGGTGCTCTGCTTCGCCGTGCGCGCACGGGGCATGGTCGCCCTCACCGCGGGCGTCGCCATGATCGGCCTGCTCCCGCTCGCCCAGCAGGGGCACGCTGCCGGGACCGCGAGCCACGACGCCGCGGTGACCGCCCTGGGCCTCCACCTCGTCGGTGCCGCGCTCTGGGTGGGCGGTCTCGTCATGCTCGCGCTGCTGCGTCCCGTGATCGACGGGGACCGTCTGCCGGTCGTCGTCGGCCGGTACTCGAGCATCGCGCTCGGGTGCTTCGTGCTCGTGGCCGTCTCCGGTGTGGCGACCGCGCAGATCCGCGTCGGGGTGCTCGCGAACCTGTTCACCCCCTACGGGGTGCTGGTGCTCGTCAAGATCGCGGCCATCGTCGCGATCGGGGTCTTCGGCGCCGTGCAGCGTCAGCGGACGATCCGCTCCCTCGTCGCCGCACCCGGACGTCGCGGTCCGTTCTGGCTCCTCGTCGTCGCCGAGCTCGCCGTCATGGGCGTCGCCAGCGGGTTCGCCGCTGCGCTCGGCCGGACCGCGACCCCGGTCGACCAGGTCGCCCTGAGCAAGACCACGAACCCGTCGCCGGCCGAGCTGCTCACCGACGACCCCCTGCCGCACGCACCGGGTGCCTGGGGGTGGCTGACGGCGTGGAACATCGACCTGTTCTGGCTGATGGCGGCCGTGCTGCTCGCCGCGGCGTACGCGGCCGGCGTCGTCCGCCTGCGTCGAGCGGGCGTGCGCTGGCCGGTCCGCCGGACCGTCGCGGCGGGCATCGCGATCGTCGCGCTCGTCGTCGCGACGTCCGGTGCGCTCCACACCTACGACCGCTTCCTCGTGTCCGCGAACGTCGGCTCGCACGTGCTGCTCGGGCTCGTCGTGCCGGCGCTCGTCTGGGCGGCCGCGCCGGTGCAGCTCATCCGCCGGGCCGTGCACCCACGTGACGACGACAGCACGGGTGTCCGCGAGTGGACCGGGGTCCTCGTCGACAACCCGGCGGTGCGGTACCTCGTGCAGCCCTTCCCGGCGTTCCTGTTCCTCGCCGCCGCGTGGTGGGCGTTCTTCGCGACCGACGCGCTCCGGTGGTCGATCAGCGACCCGACGGGGCGGACCGTGATCGACGTCGGGTTCCTGCTCGTGGGGCTCCTCGCCGTGCCCACCCTCCTCACGCCGGTCGCCGCCGGGGCGCGGGCGGCGTCGCCGTCGGCGCTCGCGGTCCGGATCGCCGGGGCGGTCGTGGTGGCCGCCGGGCTCGTCTCGCTCGGCATCGCGATGCGCGGACCGCTCGGGCTCCTGCAGGCGTCCTGGTTCGGTGCGATGGGGCGCACGTGGGGGCCGGATCCGCTCGTCGACCAGGCCCGCGCCGGCACGGTGCTCGTGGTCGCCGGCATCGCGGTCGTCGTGACCGTCGTCGCCGTCGGACTCGTCCGTGTGCGAACGGGCCAGCGGGGCGCGACCGCCGACTCCACGCGCACCGTCGGTCCGGGTGACCCGGTGTCGGCGCGATGAGCGTCGAGCTCAGCGCCGAGCAGCGCGCCGTCTTCGAGTACATCGAGCACACCCGCGACCACGTGTTCATCACCGGTCGGGCGGGCACCGGTAAGTCGACGCTGCTGAACCACCTGTCGTGGAACACCGAGAAGCAGGTCGTCATCTGCGCGCCGACCGGGGTCGCCGCGCTGAACGTCGGCGGCCAGACGATCCACTCGCTCTTCCGGCTGCCGATCGGGCTCATCGCCGACGCCGACCTCCGGCAGGGGCCGGACACCCGCAAGCTCCTCAACACGATCGACACCCTCGTGATCGACGAGGTCTCGATGGTGAACGCCGACCTGCTCGACGCGATGGACCGGTCGCTGCGGAAGGCCCGCGGGCGCCAGTTCGAGGCGTTCGGCGGCGTGCAGGTCGTCATGTTCGGCGACCCGTACCAGCTGCCGCCGGTGCCGGGCGACGGCGACGAGCGCGCGTACTTCACCGACCACTACCGTTCGATGTGGTTCTTCGACGCCAAGGTGTGGCTCGAGGCCGAGCTCCACATCGTCGAGCTCGCGACGGTGCACCGGCAGCGCGACGACGCCTTCGCCGCGATGCTGACCGCCGTCCGCCACGGGCGCGTGACGGCCGACGTGGCCGGGCAGCTCAACGCCGCGGGTGCACGGACCGTCCCGGACGACGCCATCACCCTGGCGACCCGGAACGACACCGTGGCGCGCATCAACAAGGCCGCGCTCGACCGGCTGCCCGGCAAGGTGCGGACGGCACGCGCCGACGTGAACGGGGACTTCGGCGGCCGGAACTTCCCCGCCGACGAAGCCCTCGAGCTGAAGCCCGGCGCGCACGTGATGTTCCTCCGGAACGACCCCGACCAGCGGTGGGTGAACGGGACCCTCGGCGTCGTGCAGACGATCCGCGACACGGTGTGGGTCGACGTCGACGGGGAGTCGTTCGAGGTCCAGCCGTCGGTCTGGGAGAAGTTCAAGTACTCGTACGACCCCGACAAGAAGGAACTCAAGAAGGACACCGTGGGGGAGTTCCAGCAGTTCCCGCTGCGCCTCGCCTGGGCGGTGACCATCCACAAGTCGCAGGGCAGCACCTACGACCGCGCGGTGGTCGACCTCGGCAACCGGGTCTTCAGCGCCGGCCAGACGTACGTCGCGCTGTCGCGGCTGACGTCGCTCGAGGGCCTGTACCTCACCCGGCCGCTGCGGCCGCAGGACATCATCGTGGACCTCGACGTCCGGCGCTTCATGTCCGAGGCGCCCCGGGTCGTGGCGACGGAGCTCGAGGCGGCCCCGGCCCCCGACGACGCCGACTGACCCCCGGTCCGGCGCGACGCGACGCGGCGTGGCCCGGCCCGGGCCGGCACTGTACGGTCCGGCGTGCCGCGGCCCGATGCGGCCCGGCCCGGCCTGCGCCGCCGTCCGGACGACGCATCGGCCGCGCCCCGGACGCACGACGCCCCGCCGGCCACGACGGGCGGGCGGGGCGTCCAGGACGCGAGGGTCAGCCCCGGGCGGCGGCCCGGAGTGCGCGGAGGTTCTCCTTGTCGGCGCCGAACGCCGTGAGCAGGAGGACCACGCCGACGATCGCGTGGAAGACGTTGTCCGTGGTGTTGAGTGCGAACACGTTCGCCGAGGTGTTCACGAACACGAAGCCGTACACCGCGAGCACGACGAGCACGACGCCCACCAGGACGTTCGCGTTGCGCGACCCGACGGTGTTGCCGAGCCCGACGATGAGCAGCACGGCGGCGAGCAGCACCCACAGGAGCGCGAGCGGCGGGTTCACCCCGAACGCGTTCCAGAGCATGCCGCCCTTGCGGCTGAAGAAGCCCGGGTCGCCGTCGGCGGCGAAGAAGAACCCGAGGATGCCCCAGACGAAGAGCAACGCCCCCACGGTGAGCGCGAGACCGCGGTTCGGGGAAGCGGTGATGCTCGGTTCCTTGATGGCCACTTCGGTTTCCTCCTCGTACGCAACCGGCGTCGTGTCCGCCGGTCCGGCGATGCGCGCCGGTGCGTTCGACCGCGCGCGACCGGTCGACACGTTCCCGGATCCGAAGGTCGCTGCCCCGCGGTTCCCAGGCTCCGACCGGCGTCCCAACGGTATCGTGTCGGACCCCGACCGTCCGAATCGCACGCGCGTGACCAGGCGTGCGACGACACCGACGACCAGCACCCCGAGGAGGACCAGCCCGGTGACCCGAACGCCCGAACGCAGCGCACCCGAGTCGCGTGGACCGAGCGTCTCACGGAGGGTGCGGTGGGGACTGTTGTCGGCTCTGGGGTTCGTGATCGTGCCTCTCGTCTACGCGGTGGCGGTGTTGACGCCGGTGGGGCAGCGGGTCGAGGACGCCGCACTCGGCGGGGTCCGGGAATCCGACCTGTTCTCGTCGGACACTGCCCTGAACGTCATCTCGGTACCGGTGATCCTGTTGCTCGTGGTCGTGATCGCCGCCGTCGCACTCGCCCGGCGCCGGCTCGCGGTGGGGCTCGGAGCCGGTGTCGTCGTGCTCGCCTCGGCAGCCACCTCGACGCTCGTCAAGCGTATCGCCGAGCGCCCGGAGATCGCCGAGTCCACGACGCCGAACTCGTTCCCGTCCGGCCACGCCACCATCGCCCTCTGCGCACTCTTCGGCGTCCTGATGGTCACCCCGCGTCGGTTCGGCCCGCTCGCCGTGGTCGTGGGCGCCGCCTACGCGGTGTTCGTCGCGAACCAGACGGTCGT
>NZ_BACZ01000666.1 GCF_000333375.1 Curtobacterium sp. B18 | reverse complement strand
GAGATGAGCCTCAAGCGCGCGCGGGAGCTGCGTGACGACGCCAAGCGCGCCTTGCGGGACGGCCGCGATCCCGGTCTCGAGGCCAAGCGCGCCCGGCACACGCGCAAGGTCGGCCACGAGAACACGTTCGAGCAGTTCGCCCGGGAGTGGCACGAGAGCCAGAAGGCGCGGTGGAAGGACGTCCACGTCGCCGACGTCCTCGGCTCGATGGAGCGCGACCTCTTTCCCGAGATTGGCGCCTACCCGGTCGATCAGATCGACGAGGGTCTTCTACTCCATGCGCTGCGAAAGGTGGAGGCCCGCGGCGCGAACGAGACGGCCCATCGCCTCCGCCAGCGTGCCGAGCGGGTCTTCCGCTTTGCTGCAGGCGCCGGCGCGAAGAATTCCAATCCTGCCGTGAACGTTCGCGACAGCCTGGCCCCCGTGCCCCCGAAGAAGCGCCGCCCGGCTCTGACGGACGTGAAGCTGATCCGGACATTCATCGGCGATATCGACCGGGCGGCGGCATCGCCGGTCACCCGGCTCAGCTCGCGCTTCCTGGCGCTGACCGCGCAGCGGCCGGGTATGGTCCGCGAGGTTCTCTGGAGCGAGATCGAGGGCGTCGACTGGTCCGTGAACGCTGCTTCCCCTGCAGCGCGGTGGCGCGTCCCGGCCGCGAA
>NZ_BACZ01000667.1 GCF_000333375.1 Curtobacterium sp. B18 | reverse complement strand
CGCGAACGCGTCCGACATCTTCAAGCCGATCTACGACTCGACCAAGGGCTTCGACGGCCGCGTGTCGATCGAGGTCGAGCCCGGCCTCGCGCACGACACCCAGAAGACCATCGAGCAGGCCAAGTTCCTGTTCGACAAGGTCGGCCGCGAGAACGTGCTCATCAAGATCCCGGCGACCGTCGAGGGCCTCGAGGCCATCACCGAGGTCATCGCCGCCGGCATCTCGGTCAACGTCACCCTGATCTTCTCGCTCGAGCGCTACCGCGCCGTCATCGACGCCTACCTCGGTGGTCTCGAGAAGGCCAAGGCCGCCGGCCACGACCTCTCGAAGATCCACTCGGTCGCGTCCTTCTTCGTGTCGCGCGTCGACTCCGAGATCGACAAGCGTCTCGACGCCGTCGGCACGGACGAGGCGAAGGCCCTCAAGTCGAAGGCCGGCATCGCGAACGCCCAGCTCGCGTACCAGGTCTGGACCGAGGCGTTCGCCTCCGAGCGCGCCCTCGGCCTGCTCGAGGCCGGCGCGAACACCCAGCGCCCGCTGTGGGCGTCGACCGGTGTCAAGGACCCGTCGCTGCCGGACACGCTCTACGTGACCGAGCTCGCCGCGCCGAGCACCGTCAACACCATGCCGGGCAAGACCCTCGACGCCACGTTCGACCACGGCGAGATCCACGGCGACGCCATCGCCGGCTCGTTCGACGAGGCGCAGCAGGTCCTCGACCAGATCGCCGCCCAGGGCATCAGCTACGACGACGTCGTGGCGCTGCTCGAGCGTGAGGGCGTCGACAAGTTCATCGTCTCGTGGGGCGAGCTCGTCGACACCGTCAAGACCGCGCTCGAGGGCGCCAAGGAGTGACGGTCTCCATCGCCGCCAGCGGTGACGCGGCGCGGGCCATCGACCAGGTGGTCCCGCGTATCGTCACCGACCTGGTGGCGTCGGGCATCACGGCCCAGGACCCCGAGCTCTGGGGTCCGGACGCCGAGGCCGAGGCGTCGAAGCGCCTCGGCTGGGTGGAGGCCGTCTCGGTCTCCCGCCCGCTCGTCGCCGAGGTCGCTGCCCTCCGCGAGTCGCTCCGTGCCGAGGGGGTCGACCACGTCGTCCTCGCCGGCATGGGCGGCTCGTCGCTCGCACCGGAGGTCATCACCCGGACCGCCGGTGTGCCGCTCACGGTCCTCGACTCCACCGACCCGGCACAGGTCCGGGCCGCTGTGGAGCACCAGCTGGACCGCACCGTGCTCGTCGTCTCCTCGAAGTCGGGTTCGACGCTCGAGACCGACTCGCAGCGCCGTGTGTACGAGCAGGCCTTCCGCGACGCCGGCATCGACCCGGCGAAGCGGATCGTCGTCGTCACCGACCCGGGCTCTCCGCTCGAGGCCGCGGCCATCGACGCCGGGTACCGCGTGTTCACCGCCGACCCGAACGTGGGCGGCCGCTACTCCGCGCTGACCGCGTTCGGCCTCGTGCCGTCCGGCCTCGCGGGCGCCGACATCGCGGAACTCCTCGACGAGGCCGACGCGATCTCCGCGCTCCTCGCGGTCGACATCG
>NZ_BACZ01000668.1 GCF_000333375.1 Curtobacterium sp. B18 | reverse complement strand
GCGCACGGCGAGCGCTCGNCCCGGGCTGGTACACGGGCGTCGTCCGCGGCACGATCGCGGCCGTCGTCGTCACGGTGCTCGTCGGCATCCTCACCACCGGCAGCGGCCCGCACGCCGGAGCGGACGAGGCCGTCGACGGCGGCCGGCTGCACCGTACGGGCTTCGACCCGGCCGTGATGGAGCACCTGCACGCGGTGCCGGCCTACGTCCTGTTCGCGCTGACGCTCGTGCTCGTCGTCGGTGCGGTCCGCCTGCGCCTGTCGAGCAAGTGGGCGCTGCTGCTCCTCGTCGTCGAGTTCGTCCAGATCGCCGTGGGGCTCACCCAGGCGCGCACGGGCCTGCCGGTCGGCCTGGTCGGGACGCACATGGTCCTCGCGGGGCTGCTGGTCGGCGCGATGACCGTCGTCACGCTCTCGACGCGCGGCACCGCCGGTCGCCAGGCCGTCCGCGAGCCGCTCGCGGGCTGACGCCCAGCCCACCGCACGCGGTCGACGACACCCCACGAGTCGATCGACTCGTGGGGTGTGGTTCGTTGCGCACGCGACCGATCAGGGCAGCACGGTGCGGTGATCGTCACCCCGTGACGGCCTGGAGGCGCGGTGCGGGCCCCACCGCGCCTCCAGGCCGGCGGTGGGTCGCGTCGACCACCGCGCGTCGCGGCGTGCGCCCTGCCGGGCCGGACTCGGCCAGGGGCGAGTCGGGGCGACATCGTCGACGTCGTACGACAGCGGCCTTGTCGCTCCGCGTCGTCCGCACGACGACACCACCGCGCGCGCACGCACGCAACGAGCGACAACGTCGACGTCGTACGACAACGGTCTCGTCGCTCCACGTCGGCCGCACCACGACACCGCCGCGCGCACGCAAGAAGCGACAACGTCGACGTCGTACGACAACGGTCTCGTCGCTCCACGTCGTCCGCACGACGACACCACGGCCCGCGCACCCGCAGCGGCGCCGGCGCGACCGAACCCGCGCGACCGGCCCCGCCCGCCCCGGGCTAGAAGGTGAAGACCTGCGGGAGCAGCGGGTCGATGCCCACCGCGATGAAGAGCAGCGTCAGGTACGTGATCGAGCTGTGGAAGACCCGCATCGGCTGCACGTGCTCGACGTGCTGGATCGCCCGCGAGTACAGCCGGTGCGACTCGACGACGAACCAGATGCCACCGGCCAGCGCGACGACCGTGTAGAGCGGTCCCATGTGCGCGACGGGGACGAGCAGCAGCGAGCAGACGAGCGTCGCCCACGCGTACAGGACGACCTGCAGCCCGACGACGGTGCGCCCGCGGACCACGGCGAGCATCGGCACGTCGGCGGCGTCGTAGTCGTCGCGGTACTTCATCGACAGCGGCCAGTAGTGCGGCGGCGTCCAGAGGAAGATCACCATGAAGAGGATGACCGGCGCCCAGCTCAGCGACCCGGTGACGCCCGCCCAGCCGATCAGCACCGGCATGCAGCCGGCCGAGCCGCCCCACACGATGTTCTGCGGCGTGCGGCGCTTGAGCCACAGCGTGTAGAGGAACACGTAGATGAGGATCGCGATGACGCTCAGCGCAGCGGCGAGCCAGTTCACCAGGAAGCCGAGGACGGCCGTCGACAGGATGCCGAGCACCCACGAGAACACGAGGGCCTCGCGGTCGGAGAGCTCACCGGTGACGAGCGGGCGCGTGCTCGTCCGCTTCATGAGGCGGTCGATGTCGCGATCGATGTAGCAGTTGAAGGCCGAGGCGGACCCGGCGGACATGGCACCACCGAGCATCGTCCAGAACACGAGCCACAGGTCCGGCACCCCGCGCGCGGCGAGGAACATCGTCGGAGCCGTCGTGACGAGCAGCAGCTCCATGACCCGCGGCTTCGTCAGCGAGACGTACGCGCGCACCTTGCGGGACAGCGTCGAGCGGGGTCGATCGGTGTCGGGCCGGGTCACGGTGGCAGTCGGCAAGGGAACCTCAGTCTGTTCGCGTCAGCTCGCACGCTCGGTGGACGGCTCCGTCGTCGTCGGGGGCGTGCGTGGGCCCGGAATGCTCACGGGTCTCCGACAGTTTACGTGATCGAGGCGCTGCGACGATGCCCCGCCCCGCCATCCGGACCGAAGTCGCCCACCGACACGCCCGGCCGACGGCGGGTCCCCGTGGCGACGAGTGCACAACCGGCGTCACCTGAACCCCTTCTGAGTGCATGGTCACTATGCTGGAGACGCCCTCCCGCAGTGCGTGCCCCGATGACGTCGGCCGCGAAGAGCCGGTCGGCCGCCGCGAGACGGCGACCTGACGAAGGCCCCGGGATGGCGATCATGTCCGTGCGATGGCACGAGCCCTCGCACATGTCGCATCAAGAAGGGTCAACATCCAAGTGGCTGAATTCACCTGGGACGCCATCGACAGGAAGGCCGTCGACACGGCCCGCGTACTCGCCGCCGACTCGGTCGAGGCCGCCGGCAACGGTCACCCCGGCACCGCGATGAGCCTCGCGCCGGTCGCCCACCTCCTCTTCCAGAAGGTGATGCGTCGCGACCCCAGCGACTCCACCTGGATCGGCCGCGACCGCTTCATCCTCTCCGCGGGCCACGCCTCGATCCTGCAGTACGTGCAGTTCTACCTGCACGGCTACGGCCTCGAGCTCGAGGACCTCCAGCACCTGCGCAAGTGGGGCTCGAAGACCCCGGGTCACCCGGAGTACGGCCACACCGACGGCGTCGAGATCACCACCGGCCCGCTCGGCCAGGGCCTCGCGTCCGCCGTGGGCTTCGGCTACGCGCAGCGCTTCGAGCGCGGTCTGTTCGACCCGGAGACCGCCGACGGCCAGTCGCCGTTCGACCACTTCACCTACGTGATCGCCGGTGACGGCGACATGCAGGAAGGCGTCACGAACGAGGCCGCCAGCCTCGCCGGCCGCCAGCAGCTCGGTCGCCTGGTCGTCTTCTACGACTCGAACCAGATCTCGATCGAGGACGACACCGACATCGCGTTCTCCGAGGACGTCGCGGCCCGCTACGAGGCCCTCGGCTGGCACGTCCAGCACGTCGACTGGAAGAAGACCGGCGAGTACTCCGAAGACGTCGAGGAGCTGTACCGCGCCGTCGAGGCCGCCAAGGCCGAGACGACCAAGCCGTCGCTCATCGTCCTCAAGACGATCATCGGCTGGCCGTCGCCGACCAAGCAGAACTCCGGCAAGATCCACGGCTCCGCCCTCGGTGGCGAGGAGCTCAAGGGCCTCAAGGAGGTGCTCGGCTTCGACCCCGAGCAGACCTTCCACGTCGATCCCGAGGTGCTCGAGTACACCCGCGGCGTCGTCGCCAAGGGCCAGGCCGAGCACGCCGAGTGGCAGCAGACCTTCGACGCGTGGGCCGCGGCCAACCCGGAGAAGAAGACGCTCCTCGACCGCATCAACGCCGGCGAGCTCCCCGAGGGCCTCGAAGAGGCGCTCCCGGTCTTCCCGACCGAGAAGGCCGTCTCGACCCGCGCCGCCTCCGGCAAGGTCATCAACGCCATCGCGCCGCTCATGCCCGAGTTCTGGGGCGGTTCGGCCGACCTCGCCGAGTCGAACCTGACCACGATCGAGGGCGCCAAGTCCTTCGGTCCGGTCGAGGCGTCGACCAAGACGTGGAGCACCGACCCGTACGGCCGCGTGCTGCACTTCGGCATCCGCGAGCACGCGATGGGCTCGATCCTGTCCGGCATCGTCCTGCACGGGAACACCCGCCCCTTCGGCGGCACGTTCCTCATCTTCAGCGACTACATGCGTCCGGCAGTCCGTCTCGCCGCGCTCATGCAGGCGCCGGCGATCTACGTCTGGACGCACGACTCCGTCGCCCTCGGCGAGGACGGCCCGACGCACCAGCCGATCGAGCAGCTCAGCGCCCTCCGCGCGATCCCGGGTCTGGACGTCGTCCGCCCGGCCGACGCCAACGAGGTCGCCTACGCCTGGCTCGAGATGCTCAAGCACAAGGACCGCCCGGCCGGCATCGCGCTGAGCCGTCAGAACCTCCCCGTCTTCGAGCGTGGCGAGGGCGAGGCCTCGGGTGAGACCTTCGCCTCGGCGAAGAACGTCGCCAAGGGCGCGTACATCCTGGCCGAGGCGCCGAACGGCACCCCGGACGTGATCCTCATCGCGACCGGCTCCGAGGTCCAGATCGCCGTCGACGCGCGCGAGCAGCTCAAGGGCGAGGGCATCAACGCCCGCGTCGTGAGCGCCCCGTCGCTCGAGTGGTTCCGCGCACAGTCCGAGAACTACCAGGACCAGGTCCTGCCGAAGGACGTCACCGCTCGCGTGTCGGTCGAGGCCGGCATCGCGATGAGCTGGCGCGACATCGTCGGCGACAAGGGCCGCAGCGTCTCGATCGAGCACTTCGGTGCCTCGGCCGACTACCAGACGCTCTTCAAGGAGTTCGGCTTCACGACGGAGCACGTCGTGGCCGCCGCGAAGGAATCCCTCGCGGCTTCCTGACCCGACAGGGCCGGGTCCGGTTCGCCGGATCCGGCCCTTCTTCCGGGAGGCGCGGCTCGGCCCCGCCCCGCGCCTGCCGGTTCCCCGAGACCCCGACACCACGGCCCCCGTCGCCACCGCGACGACGGCCAGTCGATGAAAGAAGAAGAGAAACACATGGCTGAGAACACCCCCACCGCCGCCCTCTCCGCGGTCGGCGTGAGCATCTGGCTCGACGACCTGTCCCGCGAACTGCTGGAGACCGGCAAGCTCGAGTCCCTCATCGCCGAGAAGAACGTCGTCGGCGTCACGACCAACCCGACGATCTTCGCCTCGGCCCTCGCCAAGGGCGAGCGCTCCGAAGAGGAGGTCAAGGAGCTCGCGGCCGCCGGCACCGAGCTGACCGACG
>NZ_BACZ01000669.1 GCF_000333375.1 Curtobacterium sp. B18 | reverse complement strand
CCGCATCGGCCAGCCGGCGTACGGCGGTCAGCCGCCGTTCGGGGTGCGGTGCGCGCGGCTCCAGCGTGCGCGCGATCCTGGGATCGAGCGAGGTGACCGAGATCGCCAC
>NZ_BACZ01000670.1 GCF_000333375.1 Curtobacterium sp. B18 | reverse complement strand
CTTGGTCAGCTCGTCGGTGACCGCGATGACGTCGGTCGGTTCGCCGTGCGAGTAGAGCGAGAGGATCGCGTCGAAGATGACCTCGTGCTTGGGGATGTAGAAGTCGACGCCGCGAGCGGTCTCGATGACGTCGGCGACGGCGTCCTTCGACAGGAGCATGCCGCCGATGGTCGACTGTTCGGCGAGCATGTCGTGCGGGGGAGTCCGCTCTGCGCCACCACGCTCCGCGTAGTCCTGCGGCGCGGGCTCGAGATGCGCG
>NZ_BACZ01000671.1 GCF_000333375.1 Curtobacterium sp. B18 | reverse complement strand
CTTCTCGCCGATCCAGTCCGGGGCGCTCGACGCCGTCGCCGACCGACTCGGGGTCACCCGCCTCACCGTCGCGCTGTCCTGGCTGCTGCAGCGCTCGCCGAACATGCTCCTCATCCCCGGGACCTCGTCGGTCGCGCACCTGCGCGACAACGTCGCGTCGGCGGGCTTCGCCCTGCCGGCGGACGCGGTGGCGGAGCTGGACGGCATCGGCGCGGCCTGACGACGCGAGGGCGTGCGGGCCAGGAGGCGNGGNGNGGGNNNGCACCGCGCCTCCTGGCCGACTCGTGGTCCGGTCACCCGCCCCGGACCCGTCGGTGCCCGGAAGTGTCGCCGCCCGTCGTCAGCGGACGCGGCGGGGGACACCGGCCACGGCTGACCCGCGGGAGCACGGCGCATCCTCGGACCATGACCGACGACGCCACCCCCACGCTCCCCGGCGGGACGTACCGCCTCGCCGACGACCTCGAACTGACGCGGTTCGGGTACGGCGCCATGCAGCTCGCCGGACCGAACGTGTTCGGCCCGCCGAAGGATCACGACGAGGCCGTCCGGGTCCTCCGCGCGGTGGTGGAGGCGGGCATCACGCACATCGACACCGCTGACTTCTACGGCCCGCACGTCACGAACGAGCTCATCCGTGAAGCGCTGCACCCGTACCCGGACGACCTCCACATCGTGACGAAGGTCGGCACCCGCCGCGACGAGAAGGGGCGGTGGCCGCAGGCTCGGCAGCCGGAGCAGCTCGTCGAGCAGGTGCACGACAACCTGCGGACGCTCGGGCTCGAGCAGCTCGAGGTGGTCAACCTCCGGATGGGCGGGTTCGACGCTCCGGAGCCGGGCAGCCTGGCGCCGCAGTTCGAGGCGCTCGCGGCGCTCCAGCAGCAGGGGCTCATCCGGCACCTCGGCGTCTCGACGGTGACGGCCGAGCAGCTCGCCGAGGCGCAGGGCATTGCGCCGGTGGTGTGCGTGCAGAACATGTTCAACGTGGCGCGCCGCGAGGACGAGGCCCTGGTGGAGTCGACGGCGGAACAGGGCATCGCCTACGTGCCGTACTTCCCGCTCGGGGGCTTCTCGCCGATCGACTACGCCACCCTCGACCGTGTCGCCGAGCGACTGCACGTGTCACGGACGACGGTCGCGCTCTCGTGGCTGCTGAAGCGGTCGCCGAACATCCTCCTCATCCCGGGGACGTCGTCGGTCGGGCACCTGCACGAGAACATCGCCTCGGCGGGGTTCGACCTGCCGGCGGACGCCGTGGCCGAGCTGGAGGCGCTCGGCGCCGCCTGACAGCGAGCGCCGGCCGACAGCGAGCGAAGGCCGACAGCGTGCGCCGACCGACAGCGTGCGCCGGCTGTACCTCAGGCCACCGTTGCCAACGCGAAGGGCAGCACCGCCGATGCCCCGGCCCGCCGCAGCTCCCGCCCGGCGACGGTCATCGTCCACCGGCTGTCCACCAGGTCGTCGACGAGCAGCACCGGCCCCTCGTGCGACTGCAGCGCGGCCCCGAGCGCCGGGTCGACGACGAACGTGTCCCACACCCCGGACAACCGGTAGGCGCTGTTGGTGGCACCGTCCCCGCGCGGCGTCCCACCGTTCCGCCCGAGCGTCCCGAGGAACTGCAGCCGCCCGATCGAGGACAGCGCCTGCGCGAGCGAGCCCACGAGCTCGGGCCGCGACCGCGAGGACATCGCGACGACCCCGGTCGGCCGGGTCTCCCACGGCCAGTCCTTGAGCGCACGGACGCACCCGTCGACGAGTTCGCGGGAGATCGGGGCGTCGGCGGTGGACGGCGAGAACAGCGCGCGCAGCGGTCCGCCCCACCCGAGGTCGGTGAGTCGGGCGACGGCGCGGCCGGGCTGCACGAGCTCGTCGGCGCCGATCTTGCCCCGCACCGAGACGCCGAGCGACGACATGCCCGACGGCCACTGGGCGCGCGGGGCGATCTCCACACCGACCTTGTCGAGCGCCGCCGCGGCACCGGAGGCGTCGGACGACGAGACGTCCGACGGGTACCAGGCCCCGGCGCAGTTGTCGCACCGGCCGCACGGTTCGGCGGACGGGTCGTCGAGGTCCTGCTGCAGGAGCTGCATGCGGCACGCCGAGGTGGACTCGTAGGTGAGCATCGCCGCGGCCTCGGCAGCGCGGGCCGCGGCGACACGCTCGTAGCGGGGCGCGTCGTACTCCCACGGCTGCCCGGTCGCGACCCACCCTCCGGCGACCCGCTGCACGGCGCCGTCGACGTCGAGCACCTTGAGCAGGAGCTCGAGGGTGGAGCGCTTGATGTCGACCAGCCCCTCGAGCGCGACGGTGGACATCGCGGCGTCACGGGACAGCGCGTTCAGCACCGCGGACGCGCGGGCCTCGGTCGGCATGGACGCGCTCGCGAAGTACTGCCAGATCTCCTGGTCCTCGCGCCCGGGCAGCAGCAGGACGTCCGCGTTGTCGGTGGCGCGTCCGGCGCGGCCGATCTGCTGGTAGTAGGCGACAGGCGAGGACGGGGCGCCGACGTGGACGACGAACCCCAGGTCGGGCTTGTCGAACCCCATGCCGAGCGCACTCGTCGCCACGAGGGCCTTGAGTTCGTTGCCCTTGAGCTGCTGCTCGAGCTGCTCGCGCTCGTCGGTGTCGGTCCGGCCGGTGTACGCACGGACGGCGTACCCGTTGTCGCGCAGGAGCCGGGCGATGTCCTCGGCTGCAGAGACGGTGAGCGTGTAGATGATCCCGCTGCCCGGCAGGTCACCGAGGTGCGCCAGCAGCCAGCCGAGCCGCTGCCGGGCGTCGGGGAGCGACAGCACGCCGAGCCGCAGCGAGGCCCGTGCGAGGGACCCGCGGATGGTGAAGACCGGGGCGTCGGGGCCGGCGGTGAGCTGCTCGGCGACGTCCTCGACCACGCGCTCGTTCGCCGTCGCGGTGGTGGCGAGCACGGGCACGCCGTGGGGGAGCGACCGGATGAGCTCGGCCAGTCGCCGGTAGTCCGGTCGGAAGTCGTGCCCCCAGTCGGAGATGCAATGCGCCTCGTCGACGACGAGCATGCCCATGCGGGCGATCAGCGTCGGCAGCTGTTCGTCGCGGAACCGCGGGTTGTTGAGCCGTTCGGGGGAGACGAGCAGGACGTCCACCTCGTCACGGGCGAGCGCCGCCTGCGTCTCACCCCACTCGTGCGCGTTCGCCGAGTTGATCGAGACCGCGCGCACCCCGGCGCGGGCAGCCGCGGCGACCTGGTCGCGCATGAGCGCCAGCAGCGGCGACACGAGCACCGTCGGCCCGCCCCCGCGGCGCCGGAGCAGCAGGGTCGCGAGGAAGTACACGGCGGACTTCCCCCACCCGGTGCGCTGTACCACGAGGGCCCGCTGCCGGTGCTCGACGAGCGCCGAGATCGCCTCGAGCTGACCGGGGTGGAACACCGCGTCCGGCCGCCCGGTCAGGGCGTGCAGCGCCTCCTGCGCCTCCGCAGCGATCGCGGCGGACGGCTGGACGGGCGGCGGAGCAACAGACATGACCCCATGCTGTCAGCAGGGACCGACGAAACGTGGGTCGCGCCTCCCGGCTGTGGACAACTCACCCACGCAACCCGCTACTGGTACGTGATCAACGACGGTGTCGGCGTCACGTCCGCCATCGTTTGCTGCGGCGTCAGCATCGGTGTGTCCTCGTCGTAGAAGTTCTTCCAGCCCCAGTGGAGACCCTCGGGTGCTCCGACGTGCAGCGCCTTCCACGTCGCCTGCTTGTCGGGCTGCGACCCCTGCCCGTCGACGTGCACGAGCATGTCGAGTTCCGGGTGCTGCTCGAGCGTGTCGCGGTCCTGGATCATCGACAGTCGGAACTGGTGCAGCACGAACGCTTTCGGGGGGAGCCCCTTCGAGCGGACCAGGTCCGCGAGCCACGAGGACACCTCGTTCACCTCGGACGCCTTCACGCTCCCGATCTGCTCGAGCGGGACCTGGTCGTGCCCGAGCCGCCACTCCGGGTCGAGCGCCAGCCACACGCCCGGCTTCGACAGCAGCGACTCGTACCGCTTCGCCTGCGACAGGAAGTCCGCGCGCCCGGGCTGCAGGTCGAGGATCACGGGCATCCCGGCGTCGTGCGCGGCATCGACGTAGGGCTCGAGCGTCGACACCGGCAGCTCGGTGGAGTAGTCCCCGTCCGCTCCGGCGTCCCCGGCGGCGACGGTCGCGATGACCTCCATCGCGGGCGTGATCGGCACGTCGCCGAGCCCCTTGTACGACGCCGCGACGGACTTCGCGCGCCGCACCGTCGCCGTCGGGTCCTGCTCGCCGAGGACACCGAGCGCGGGGGCTCCCGGCGCGCCGTAGAGCGCCACGTAGCGGTGCCCGTCGAACGGCCGCTGCCCGCCGTCGGGCAGCTGCCACCCGTTCTCGGCAGCGCGGACGGTCCACTCCGGGTCCGGCAGGTCGGCGAACGCCGCCCCCACCAGCACCGTCGGGTGGTCCCGTCGCTCGTGCAGCGCCGTCACGACGTCCGGCGCGGCCGCGGGGTCCGTCACACCGTCCGGCATCGCCACGACGCGGGCACCCGCCGCCTTCGCGGTCGCCACGGCTGCGGCGTCGGCGCTCGCGTCCGCCACGACGACGGTGGCCTGCCTGGAGGCGCGGCTCGGCTCCGGCTCGTCTCCGCCGTCCGGCGCGTCCCGCTCCGGGACGTCCGTGTCGATCGCGACGTCGCCCTCGGCCTGGTACCACCGGGCGCCGAGGCGCTCGAGTTCGTGCGCCGCCGGCGATCCGCTCTTCCCCTGGGACTCGCCCGCTGCGGCCGACTCGTCCCCGCCGGTGAGGAGGACCGGGACGTGGGCCGCCTCGGCGGCGCTCGCCGCGGACCGCACGGCGTCGGCGTCACCGGCCGGCGCGACGACGGCCCCGGGAGCGGACGCGAACAACGCGCGGCTCGTCCGGACCGATCGGTCGACGGCGTCGGACGCTGCCGCGACCGACACGGTCTGTGCGGTCGCCTTCGCCAGGGTCG
>NZ_BACZ01000672.1 GCF_000333375.1 Curtobacterium sp. B18 | reverse complement strand
CCAAGAACCGTGGACGTCCGACGACGGGACGGTCACCGCGTCGTTCATCGCCGACGACGAGACGTGGCAGCGAACCTGCGGAGCGATCGACTTCGCAGACGGCTGCTGGGCGTGGCAGATCGACGCCGAGTGCGACCGTCCCGCCGAGGTGACGTCGGCTTCTCGGACACCGAGAGCGGGGACGACGTGCGCACCGACACCCGCACCGTCGTACTGACCTCCGGCACGCCGCTGATCCTCACCGAGCAGGGTTCCGAGGAGTGGGGCGGCATCCGCGACGTGACCTGCTTCACCGCGCCGGACCAGCCCGTCGCGCTGACCCGCACGCCGCTCGACTCCGACGACGAGGACGCCGACGGGTCGTGGCCGGACGGCTGCGTCGACTACGGGTGTGCCGGGTGGGAGGTCACCGCGGACACGAGCTGCGCCTCGGCGACCGTCCAGTTCTCCGTCGACGAGGAGGTCGCCCAGGTGACCGGTCCGCACGACCTCGTCGTGACGACGGCACTGCACGCCGGCGAGCCGGTGGACGTCTGGGCCGGGGGCGCGTGGATGCCGGACGAGGACGCCCGCATCACCCGGGTGACCTGCGGCTGACCCGTCGCTCGGCGTGGACCACAATGGTCGGGTGCACAGCGGCGACGATCGGGGCCCGGACCGGGTGGTGCTCGGCGACAACCTCGACGTCCTGCCGACCCTGGCGGACGGGTGCCCGGCTCGGTGGACGCCGCCGGGTCGGAGCGACCGCTCACGCCGTCCAACGCCCTCGGCGCACCCGTCGTGGCACCCGAACCGTCGGCCCGGCAGGCGGACGGCCCCGGCGACCCGTCGACCACAGCCTGGTGGCGCCGCGTCCCGCCCGTCGCCGGCACACTGACGGCGTCGGACGGTCGGTCGATCGGCACCGTGACGATCCTCGGGACCGACGGGGACACCCTCACGATCACGGTCGCCGGCGACCCCGCGCTCCCCGCCGGGGCGACGCGTGCCGTCCTCACGTCCCCCGACGGCCGCGAGGAGGACCTCGGTGTGGTCACCCCGGACATGCGCGGCGTCGCGTTCGTGCTGGGGGCGACCTCGGCCGAGCGGCTCCCCGACCCCGTCCACGCGCTCGAACTCCGCGGTCCGGGCGGTCGGGTCGTCGCGTCGGCGGTGCTCCTGCCGGTCTGACCCACCCGCAGGCCGGGCGCGGTGCACGACCGGCCCGCCGGATGCGGCACCATTGTCTGGTGAGCCTCCGCAGCAACGACCTCGGCGCCGTCGCCGACCGACTGTGGTGCCGGCTGCGGCTGGACCGCCTCGCGGGCGGACGGCAGGCCGGCTACGTCATCCGCGAGGACATGCTCGAACACCCCGACACCGTGCGGTCGTTCCGGTGGATCCGCTGGCTGCTCGTCGCGGAGACCATCGTGGGCCTCACCGCGATCGTCGTCGCCGTGGTGCTGACCCGCGCGGGCGAGACCGTGCCGTGGGCGGTGTGGTTCCGGGCAACGGTCGTGCTGCTCATCACGCTGACGCTCTACGTCTTCGCGTGGCGTGCGCAGCTCGGGTACTACTGGGCGTACCAGCGGCTCCGGTTGTTCAGCCGGATCTTCCCGATCGTGACGCTCGTCGTCGCGGCGATCCCGGGCCTCTACCCGTTCTGGATGGTGATCGAGCAGATCGTGTTCTCGCTGCTGATGATCGGGATCGGCGACGTGCTCACCTCGGACCACATGCGGACGACCTTCCCGAAGCCCGCTCGGCGGTAGCCCGCCCCGCCGTCAGTCCGCGACCCGGTCCGCCACCCGCGACGCCGCGAGCGAGGCGAGCACGGCCAGCCGCTCCGCCGACGCCGAGCCTGGCTCCGCGTGGTGCACGACGAGCAGCTGCCCGTCCGTGCCGC
Organism: Curtobacterium sp. B18; assembly: GCF_000333375.1. Classification (GTDB taxonomy): domain Bacteria; phylum Actinomycetota; class Actinomycetes; order Actinomycetales; family Microbacteriaceae; genus Curtobacterium. The sequence goes on along the minus strand of NZ_BACZ01000672.1, from coordinate 1,390 downwards.
CGACGCCGAGCTTCTCCCGCCGCAGCTCGAGGTCGCCCACCTCCGGGTGCCACATCCGGACCGCCGCGCCCGCGAGCGGCCGGACGTCGTGCCGCGCCCACAGCCGCCGGAAGTCCTCGCTGTCGAGGGACAGCTCGCCCACGAGCGCCGTGACCGCGGGGTCCTGCACGTCGGTGCCGATCGACGCCCGGAACGCGGCGACCATCCCGGCCATCTGGTCCTGCCAGTCCGGGTAGCGGGCGCTCTCGGCGTCGTCGAGGAACATCGTCCGGAGGCGGTTCTCGCCTGCGCGGAGACCGGGCGCGAGCTCGGTGGCGAGGGCGTTCGCGGCGAGGACGTCGAACGACCGGTCCTCGACGAACGCGGGCAGCCCGATCACGTCGACGAGTTGCAGCGTGCCCGACGGCACCCGCTCGGTCCGCGGTGTCCGCCGACGCGGCGCGGGGGAGGCGCCGGCGAGCCCGTGCAGGTAGTCGCGGGCCACCTGGTCCAGGCCGAACACCCGTGCGACCGCGTCGAGGACCTGCACGGAGGGGTTGCGGTCCCGACCCTGCTCGAGCCGCAGGTAGTAGTCGGCGCTGATGCCCGCGAGGGTCGCGACCTCCTCGCGGCGGAGACCCGGGGTCCGGCGCACCCCGGTCACCCGGATGCCGGCGTCCTCCGGCCGCACCAGCGCCCGCCGAGCGCGGAGGTACTCGCCGAGCGTGTTGTCGTCCACGGGCCCGATGCTACGACGGCGGCCGTCACCGATCCTGGTCCCCGCACTCCCAGGGTCCACGGGGACCTGCCGTGGGGACGCCGGCCGGCGCATCGTGGTGGACATGACGAACACGAACCTCCCCGGCGGCACCTACCGCCTCGCCGACGACCTCGAGCTCACCCGCGTCGGGTACGGCGCGATGCAGCTCGCCGGACCCGGGGTCTTCGGCCCCCCGACCGACCGCGACGAGGCGATCCGGGTGCTCCACACGGTCGTCGAGCTCGGCATCACGCACATCGACACGTCCGACTTCTACGGTCCGCACGTCACGAACGAGATCATCCGCGACGCGCTCCACCCCTACCCCGAGGGGCTCCACCTCGTGACGAAGGTCGGCGCCCGACGTGACGACCAGGGTGGGTGGCCGCACGCGCGCGAGCCCCACGAACTCGTCGAGCAGGTGCACGACAACCTCCGCACCCTCGGCCTCGAGCAGCTCGACGTCGTGAACCTCCGGATGGGCGGCTTCGACGCGCCCGAGCCGGGCAGCATCGCGCCGCAGTTCGAGGCGCTCGCCGAGCTGCAGCAGCAGGGGCTCATCCGGCACCTCGGGCTCTCCACGGTGGACGCGGAGCAGCTCGCCGAGGCGCAGACGATCGCGCCCGTGGTCTGCGTCCCAGACATGTACAA
>NZ_BACZ01000673.1 GCF_000333375.1 Curtobacterium sp. B18 | reverse complement strand
CAGCCCCGGACCGGCGAGACCACCTACGGTCCGACCGGACGGCCCGTCCGGCAGTTCGCGGTGCCCGAGGAGCTCGACGGCCACGGTCCCGCTCGCATCATCGCGCTGTGCAACCAGAAGGGCGGCGTCGGCAAGACGACGACGTCGATCAACCTCGGTGCGGCGCTGGCCGAGTACGGCCGCAAGGTCCTCGCGGTGGACTTCGACCCGCAGGGCGCGCTGTCGGCGGGTCTCGGCGTGCGGACCCACGACATCCCCACCGTCTACGACCTGCTGATGGGCTCGATCAAGGACCCGAACCAGGTCATCCAGCCGACGAACACGCCCTACCTCGACGTGATCCCCGCGAACATCGACCTGTCCGCGGCCGAGGTGCACCTCGTGAACGAGGTCGCCCGCGAGCAGATCCTCGCGAGCGTGCTGCGCAAGGTCCAGAACGACTACGACGTGATCCTCGTCGACTGCCAGCCGTCGCTCGGCCTGCTCACCGTCAACGCCCTCACCGCGGCGCACGGCGTCCTCATCCCGCTCGAGTGCGAGTTCTTCGCGCTGCGTGGTGTGGCGCTGCTCATCGAGACGATCGACAAGGTGCGCGACCGCCTCAACCCGGCGCTGCAGCTCGACGGCATCCTCGCCACGATGTACGACTCGCGCACGCTGCACTCGCGCGAGGTCATGGAGCGCGTCGTCGACACCTTCGACGACCGCGTGCTCGACACCGTCATCGGTCGCACCGTGAAGTTCCCCGACGCCACCGTCTCGGCACGGCCGATAACGCAGACCGCGCCGGACCACCAGGCCGCGCACGCGTACCGCCAGCTCGCCAGGGAGCTCGTCGAGCGTGGCGCCGTCGCCTGACGCCGATCCTGCCGAGGCGTCGGCGCGGCCGGACCGCGTCGCCGACCCTGCCGAATCGGCGGCGCGGCCGGACCGCGTCGCCGACACGCAGTCCGCTCCGGCCGGCACGCAGACCGCGCCCGGCTTCCGGGTCCGACTCGCCGGGTTCGACGGCCCGTTCGACCTGCTCCTCTCGCTCATCACGAAGCACGAACTCGACATCACCGAGGTGTCGCTCGGCGCGGTGACGGGGGAGTTCATCGCGTACGTGCGACAGGCCGAGTCCCAGGACGAACTCGACGAGGCGAGCGAGTTCCTCGTCGTCGCCGCGACCCTGCTCGACCTGAAGATCGCGGGACTCCTGCCGCAGGGCGAGCTCGTGGATGCCGAGGACGTGGCCCTACTCGAGGCCCGCGACCTGCTCTTCGCCCGACTGCTGCAGTACCGCGCGTTCAAGCAGGCGGCCGACTGGTTCGGGTCGCGGTGGCTGACCGAGTCCCGACGCCACGCCCGGAGCGTCCGCCTCGAGGAACGATTCCGGGCCCGGACGCCCGAGCTCGTCTGGACCCTGTCGGTGCAGGACTTCGCCGCACTCGCCACCCTGGCGTTCGCGCCGCGCGAGCTCCCGACGGTCGGGCTCGACCACCTGCACGCCCCGCTCGTGAGCATCCGCGAACAGGCGGCGATCGTCGTCTCGATCCTCCGCACGCGGGCCGACGAGGACGTCTCGTTCCGCGAGCTGGTCGCCGGCGTCGCGGAGACGGGTATCGTGGTGGCTCGCTTCCTCGCGATCCTGGAGCTGTACCGGAACGCGTCCATCTCGTTCGAACAGCTCGAACCGCTCGGGGAGCTGACGCTTCGGTGGACCGCCGATGACTGGTCCGACGAGAGCCTCGCCGACCTGGGAGCCGACTATGACGGATGACGTGCACGACGGCTCCAGTGCCGAACCCGGCGGCGCCGACGAGATGGCCGACGCCCGGGCGATCGAGCGCGAGATCCACGAGGCGCACGAGCGTGCCGCCCGGCCGGAGATCCCCGTCGACCGACAGCTCGAGGCGATCCTCATGATCGCCGACGAACCCCAGTCGCTCGTGTCCCTCGGCGCCGCCGTCGGTGCGCCCGTCCCCGCCGTCCGACAGGCCATCGAGCGCCTCGTGGCGGACTTCGACGGCGTCGACGGCACGATCCGTCGCGGGTTCGAACTCCGCGAGGTCGGCGGCGGCTGGCGCTTCTACGTCCGGCAGGACCTCGACGACGTCGTCGAGCAGTTCGTCGAGGCCGAGCGCCCCTCCCGCCTGTCGCAGGCCGCGCTCGAGACCCTCGCGGTCGTCGCGTACAAGCAGCCGATCACCCGGTCGCAGATCGCCGCGATCCGCGCCGTCAAAGTCGACGGCGTCGTCCGCACGCTCGTTGCGCGCGGCCTCATCGAGGAGTCGTTCACCGACGCCGAGACCGGCGCCATCAACTACGTCACGTCCGACTTGCTCCTGCAGCAGCTAGGCATCAAATCGCTCGACGAGGTACCACTCATCTCGCCCCTCCTGGACGACGGTACCGGCGGCATCGAGCAGAACGAAGGGATCCCCGAAGGCCGAGTATGAAGAAGAACGACGAAGGCAGCCCACGGGGCGGCGCGGGTGCACGCGCCGGTTCGAGTCGGCCTGGAGGCGCGTCACGCGACCGCACAGCCGGCTCCGACCGTGCGGGTGCTCGGTCCGAGGGCGCGGGTCGCGACGAGCGCGGTGGGTACCGCGGGCGCGACGAGCGCCCGGCCTCCGGCCGACGGGACGACGACCGTGGCGGCTCCCGTGGGCGTGACGACCGGGGTGCCGGCGGCGGGTACCGGGGCCGTGACGAGCGTCCGGCGTCCGGTGGGCGCTACCGGGGTCGTGACGAACGTCCGGCGTCCGGCGGCGGCTACCGGGGTCGTGACGAGCGTCCGGCGTCCGGTGGGTACCGGGGCCGCGACGACCGCGCAGGATCCGGCCGCCGCGACGACGACCGTGGTGGGTACCGCGGCCGGGACGACCGTCGTGATGCTCCGCGCCGCGACGACCGCGGAGCCGAACGCGGTCGGTTCGTCGGCCGCGAGGACGACCGCCGCGGCGGTGACCGCGGGGGCTTCGTCCGCCGTGACGACGACCGTGGTGGGTACCGGGGCCGTGACGACCGTCGTGATGCGCCGCGCCGTGACGACGACCGTGGTGGGTACCGCGGCCGTGACGACCGTGCGGGCTCCGGCCGGACGGGCGACGACCGCGGTGGGTACCGGGGCCGTGACGACCGTCGTGATGCCCCGCGCCGCGACGACGACCGTGGCGGGTACCGCGGCCGGGACGATCGTCGTGATGCGCCGCGCCGTGACGACGACCGTGGTGGGTACCGCGGCCGTGACGACCGTGCGGGTTCCGGCCGGACGGGCGACGACCGCGGTGGGTACCGCGGCCGTGACGACCGTCGCGATGCCCCCCGTCGCGACGACGACCGCCGCCGCGACCCCGCCCGTGAGGACCGTCGGGCACCCGACGGCCGCCCGAGCACCGTCTGGCACAACGGCCGCCGGTACGTCGGCGGCACCACGACGGCGCGCAACGGCGACCGTCCCCGGGGCGGCGGGCCGCGCGGCACCGACCGGCGCACCACACCGCGCCCCGAGGGCACGCGTGACCAGCAGGGCCAGCCGCTCGAGGGCACGCCCGAGCGCCCGATCATCCCGGACTGGGACGCGGCGGACGCGACGGCGGGTGGCGGGGCCGCACCGTCCCTCCAGGCAGAGGGTGAGCGCCTGCAGAAGGTGATCGCCGCTGCGGGCGTGGCGTCCCGACGCGTCGCGGAGAACCTGATCGTCGAGGGCCGCGTGACCGTGAACGGCGAGGTCGTCGACGCGCTCGGCCGCCGCGTCGACCCGGAGACCGACGAGATCGCGGTGGACGGCGTCCCCGTGCAGATCGACACGTCGCGCCGCTACGTCGTCCTCAACAAGCCGACCGGCATCGTGTCGAGCCTGCAGGACGAGCGCGGTCGACGCGACCTCTCGGAGTTCGTGGACCGCTACGAGGAACGGCTCTTCAACGTCGGGCGACTCGACACCGAGACGTCCGGGCTGCTCGTCCTGACGAACGACGGCGACCTCGCGCACGTGCTCGCGCACCCCTCGTTCGGCGTGATGAAGACGTACATCGCGAAGGTCCGGGGCAACGTGAACCCGGGCACCGTGCAGCGTCTGCTCGACGGGGTCGACCTCGAGGACGGGCCCATCGCGGCCGACAAGGTGCGGCTGCTGGAGTCCTCCCGCGGGGAGTCGCTCGTCGAGATCACGCTGCACTCGGGTCGGAACCGGATCGTGCGCCGCATGCTCGACGAGGTCGACCACCCGGTGCTCGAGCTCGTCCGGCGCTCGTTCGGACCGCTGCACCTCGGATCGCTGCCCATCGGCAAGACCCGGGAGCTGTCGACGGTCGAGCTCGGGAAGCTCCTCCGCATCGCTCGCGACGCCAAGGGCGTGCCGGCCGACGGCGCGGAGGACTCCACCGACTAGGAGCACATCACAGTCGGAAGTATTTCATATTCACAATCTAGAGTCGTGCCGCCTCGTCCGACTCCAGAAAGTGCACATGAACACGCTCACCCGACGATCCGTCGCGGCAGCGGGAGCCTTCGCGCTCGCCGCTGCTGCGACGGGGATCGCCTTCACGTCCTCGCCGGCCGCTGCCGCGCAGACGGACGTCCCCCGCCAGCCCCTGCCGACCGAGTTCACGCTCGCCGTCCCGAGTGACGACGGCACCACCCTCGCCTGGACCGGCGCGCCCGACCGCTCCGAGCTGCGGGAGTACGCCAGTCCCGCCGCCGCAGCCGACGCGGGACTCACGCCGTTCTCCCTCATCCCGGACGCCAACGGCTTCGCCAAGATCGTCGCGGGTGGTGCGTCGTTCGGGTACTGCCTGTACCTCGGCCAGACCACTGCCGGCACGGTCGGCGCCAGCATCAGCAAGGACCGCTGCGGTGTCGCCGCGTCGAACTGGACGGTCACCGACGGCCGGATCACCTCGCCGTACGGGTACGCCCTCGGCAACGAGACCGCCCGTGTCGACGGCACGGCCGGACTCGCCGCGACCGCCTCGGCCACCGGCGCGGACTTCGGCATCGAGACCGGCTTCGCGGACGCCGTCCCGCCGACGACGTTCGACGTGACGTCCCCGACGACCAACGACCCGAACGACCGTGCGGTCCTCCGGGGCCGGACCGCGCCGTCGAGCACCGTCCTCGTCACCGACCGCAGGGGCGCCAGCCTGGTCCGGGGCACCGTGTTCACCGATGCCACGGGCGCGTGGGAAGCGCACATCGACTCCCCGCCCCGGGGCGTCACCGAGCTCGACGTCCTCGTGACGGTGTCCACCGGGCAGACCGTCCGCGAGCGGAGCTGGGGGACCGTGTCCTACGGCGCCGGCATCAGCGCCGCGTCGGACACCACGCCGATCGGCGTCGACGGGACCGCCGCCATCACGGGGACGGGCGACCCCGGTGCCGCGGTCCGGGTCGTGACGGGTGGCCGGGCCGACCCGGTCGTGGTCGGGCGCGACGGGACGTGGACGATCGACGTCACGGTGGACCGGGCGAAGCGGGCAGCGACGTCGTCGGTCGTCCTCGAGATGGCCGGCGTCGGCGGACAGCGCACCGTCGTGCCCGTCGCCGTCCGGGCCGCATCGCTCGACGCCGACCTCGTGTTCCCGGCCGACGCGGCCGAGTCCGCCTACGTCGAGGGCGACGCCGAGCCCGGATCGACGATCGAGGTCCGCGCGACGGACGGTGCGGCCGTCGGGACCGCGACGACCGACGCCCGCGGTCACTTCGAGGTCGAGGTCGGCGCACCGGACGCCAGCGGGCGGAAGGACCTCCGGGTCGTCGAGCGTTCGGACGGCGAGGTCGTCGCGCAGGACGACGTGACGGCGGACTACGGCGCGCCCGTGCGGATCCTCTCGCCGTCGACGGGTGGGACCCTCACGCCGGGGTCCGAGGTCGTCGGCACCGGGGAGCCCGGGGCCGAGGTCGCGCTCGAGCTCGGCGGGAAGACCGTGCACACCATCGTGGACGCGGACGGCGAATGGAGCGCACGGTTCGGCGACGCCGGCGACCGTCCCTTCGCGCTGACGATCCCGGACGCCCTGCGCTTCACCGAGCGCAGCAAGCCGGCGATCAGCGGCACCGGCACCCCCGGTGCCGTCGTCCGCTTCCAGCCCACCGCCGGCGACGACACCGGACACACGGACACCACCGTGCGCCCCGACGGCACCTGGCGCATCGCGGGCGCCGACCTGCGGCTGACCGTCGGGCAGCGCTACGACGCGGCGGTCGTGCAGCGACCCGGTTCCGCCGACGAGCGCACCGAACGCGTCCGGCTCGAGAGCGACCTGCGCCCGATCACCGTGACCTCGCCGGAAGCCGGGGCGACGATCTCGCCCGACCACGGGTACGTCACGTTCAGCGGGACCGCCTCGCCCGGCGACCAGCTCGCCGTGCGCGTTCCCGGTGGCGACCGCGTCGCCAGCGCGGTCGTCCGGGCCGACGGCACGTGGACCATCCCGGACGTGTTGTTCCCACAGGGGCAGCACACCGCGCGGATCGTCGGACTGTACGGGGACGTCGACGTGTCCTTCACCGTGGCGTCCGACACCGGCTCCCAGCTCCGCATCACCTCGCCGACCGAGGGCAGCACCGTCGACGCCGACCCCGACTTCACGAACCCGGGCGTGCGGTTCCGCGGGACGGCGGCGCCCGGCGCGTACGGCGGCATCGTGGACCTCCGGGACGGCACGGTGCGCGGGTTCCAGGTGGACGCCTACGGGGCGTGGCAGCAGACCCTGCCGCTCCGCGAGGGCGCGAGCCACGTGCGCGTCACCGACACGGTGAACGCGCCCGTCGAGCTGCGCTTCACCACGCGCTGGCCGGTCGGCTGACCGATCCGCGCCCCTCGACGGCTGCGCCCCGCACGGAACCCGTGCGGGGCGCTGCCGTCGGCGATCGGTAGGCTTGCCCGGTGACCGACGCCACCGCCCAGCACGACGCACCGGAGATCGACCGGCGTCTGCGGGGACCCGTGCGGATCGTCGGCGCCGGGCTCCTCGGGGCCTCGATCGGGCTCGCCCTGCGGGAGAAGGGCGTCGAGGTCGTCCTCGACGACGTCTCGCCCGCGGCCCTCGCGCTCGCCGTGGACTACGGCGCCGGGCGACGCCCCGCCGCCGGCGACGCCCCGGAACTCGTCGTGGTGGCCGTGCCGCCGGACGTCGTCGCGACCGTGGTCGAGCGTGAGCTCCGCGCCTTCCCGGACGCCGTGGTGACCGACGTCGCGAGCGTGAAGTCGGGGCCGCTGACGAGCCTGCGGGCCGCCGGCGCCGACGTCAGCCGCTACATCGGCTCGCACCCGATGGCCGGACGCGAGCGCAGCGGGCCGACCGCCGCCCGCGCCGACCTGTTCCTCGGGCAGCCGTGGGTGATCGCCGGGCACGACGACATCACCTACCGGCGCGCCGCCGTGGTGGAGGACCTGGCGCTCGACCTCGGCGCGACCGTCGTCCCGATGGAACCCGAGTCGCACGACCTCGCGGTCGCCTACGTCTCGCACGCCCCGCAGCTCGTGTCGACGCTGATGGCCTCGCGGCTGCGCGACGCCCCGGACGGCTCGCTCGGGCTCGCCGGTGGCGGGGTCCGTGACGTCACCCGCATCGCCGCGAGCGACCCGGGGCTGTGGGTGCAGATCATCGGCGCGAACGCCGAGCGGATCCGCCCGGTGCTCGCCGACCTCCGCGACGACCTCGACCGGGTGCTCGCGGCCCTCGACGACCCGGCGGCCCCGGGCTCGCCGCGCGCCCTCGCCGAGACCATCGCCGCCGGCAACCGCGGTGTCGAACGGCTGCCGGGCAAGCACGGCACCACCAAGCGCTTCGCCCAGGTCGTCGTCCTCGTCGACGACACCCCCGGGCAGATCGCCGCGCTCCTCACGTTCATCGGGGAGATCGGCATCAACCTCGAGGACATGCGCCTCGAGCACTCACCGGGCGCGCAGATCGGCATCGTCGAGGTGTCGGTCCTGCCCGAGCAGGAACAGCGACTCGTCGACGAACTCGAGGGTCGCGGATGGAGGATCGCAGCAGCATGGGCGTGAACAACGACGACTCCGGCGTGACCGGTGGACCCGACGGACCCGACACCGGGCTCCCCACGCCCGGCGACCAGCCCGGGCCGATCGGCGGCGCCGGTGGGGCCGGCGGCGGGCTCGACGGGCAGGGCGGCGGCGAACCCGGTTCGATGCGCGACCCGCTCCCGGCCGGGCTGCCCGACGGTGCGTTCGTGGCCAAGTTCGTGATCGCGGTGGACGGTCCCGCCGGCAGCGGCAAGTCCAGCGTGTCCCGTGCGGCGGCGCGGGCGCTCGGCTTCGGCTACCAGGACACCGGTGCCGCGTACCGCGCGCTCGCCTGGCACGCGCTGGCCGAGCAGGTCGACCTCGACGACGCGTCCGCGGTCCTCGGCAGCTGGGACTCGTTCGACTACGAGATCGGGACGGACCCGGACGACTACTTCGTCCGGGTGAACGGCACCGACGTGACCGACGCGATTCGCACCCCCGAGGTCACGGGCGCGGTGGCCCACATCGCGAAGCTGCCCGAGGTCCGCCAGCGGCTCGTGCAGCTCTTCCGGAACGTGATGCGGAAGGCCGAGGGGCGGGGCATCATCACCGAGGGTCGGGACATCACCACGGTCGTCGCCCCCGACGCCGAGGTCCGGATCCTGCTGACCGCCGACGAGTCCGTTAGAATGGCCCGGCGTTCGGCTGAGGTCACGACCCAGTCGGCCGCCGAGACCTCCGCCGCACTCGCTCGTCGCGACGCGGCGGACGCGAAGGTCGTCGACTTCATGAACGCCGCCGACGGCGTCACGACGCTCGACTCCACCGACCTCGACTTCGACCAGACCGTGCAAGCGGTCGTCGACCTGGCCCGCGCGGCCGGGCACTGACCACCAGGGCCTCGCGCGGCCACGCACTGACAACACGCGGCCGAAGGGTCGCCGGCAAGGACACCCACATGGCGCAGCTGGACACCCCCGAACACGACGACTTCCCCGAGTACGACGACGCCCTCGGCGAGCGGCTCGCCGGACTCGACGACGCCGAGGCCGAGCAGCGGGCGAACGCGCTCCGCGCCGGGCTCGAGGACTACGAGCTCGACGAGGAGGACGTCGCCCTCCTCGACGCCGGGCAGCTCGGCGAGGACGGCATCACGTACCTGCCGGCCTACCCGGTGCTCGCGATCGTCGGCCGCCCGAACGTCGGCAAGTCGCAGCTCGTGAACCGCATCCTCGGCCGTCGTGAGGCCGTCGTGCAGGACACCCCCGGTGTCACGCGCGACCGCGTCTCGTACAAGGCGGAGTGGAACGACAAGCGGTTCACGCTCGTCGACACCGGCGGGTGGGAGCCCGATGCCAAGGGCATCAACGCCTCGGTCGCGGCGCAGGCCGAGGTCGCGATCGACCTCGCCGACGCCGTCCTCTTCGTCGTGGACGTCACGGTCGGCATCACCGCCACCGACGAGCACGTCGTGAAGATGCTGCGCGGGACGGACCGCCCGGTGATCGTCGTCGCGAACAAGTCGGACGACGACCGCCGCGACCTCGACGCCTACGAGCTCTGGAACCTCGCCTGGGGGAGCCGCACCCGGTGTCGGCCTGCACGGCGGGGCGTCGCGGACCTCCTCGACCTCATCATCGCGACGCTCCTCGACACGTCGGCCG
>NZ_BACZ01000674.1 GCF_000333375.1 Curtobacterium sp. B18 | reverse complement strand
CGGTCCCCGTCGAGGTACCCGACGCTCACCAGGCCCTTGAGGTCGGTCTGCATCATCCAGACCTCGCGGAGGGCCCCGGCGTCCCCGTTCCGGTCGCCGTCACCGTGCACGTCGACGACGAGGGTCAGTCGCCCGTCGCGGTCGCGCTCGAGCTCCGCGTTGCCGCGGGCGCCGGACCAGCTCGGGAGCGCACTGAGGTCCGTGGTCGCGACGACGGTCTCGCCGCTGCCGGCCCCCGGCACGACGCCGGTGACGACGCCGATGCCCACGAGGAGGGCGAGGACGCCGATGCCCGCCGCGACGACCCCGGCGATCGTGCGTCGGCGACGACGGACCGCGGTCCCGCGGCCCGCACGCGGGCCGCCAGCGGGTCGGTCGACCGGACCGGCCGGCCGCGGTGCCGGAGCCGGGGCGACGGCGTGCGGGACCGACGGGGCGGGGTCGACCCGCGCCTCCCGGTCGGCGTCCTGCTCGGCGCGGACCGCGGCCTGGATGCGGTCCCAGACGCGCTCCGGCGGGGCCACCAGCTCGAGGTCCGCGCTCGACCGCGTGACCGCGGCCACGCGCTGGAACTCCGCGACGGCGTCGCGGCAGACGGCGCATGCGGCCAGGTGCGCCGCGACGTCGTCGTCGGCGACCGTGTCGGTGACCGCGAGCATCGCCAGCGTCTCGTCGTCGACGTGCTTCATTCGATCACCTCCAAACGTGTTCGGAGCCGAGACAGACTCCGATGGATGTGGCTCTTCACCGTGCCGAGGGGCAGGTCCAGCCGTTCCGCGATCTCACGATGGCTGAGGTCCTCCCAGAACGCCAACCGCATGACCTTCCGCGGGACCTCGTCGAGCCGGTCGAGCTCGCCGGCGACGAGCGCGCGTTCGGCCAGGTCGAACGCGGGTTCGGGGGCGGCGGTGGTCTCCTCGACGACGACGGGGTCGGCGGCGCTGGCGTGTCGCTGCCGGTCGTTCAGGGCGTCGGTGATGCAGTTCCGGGTGATGCCGACGAGCCAGGCGCCGAGCGGGGCCCTCGTGGGGTCGTACCGCGCACTGTGCCGCCAGGCCTTGACGAAGACCTGCTGGGTGACGTCCTCGGCCGCGCTCGGGTCGGCGAGCGCCCGGAGGGCGAGGGAGTGGACGAGTGGCGACCAGCGCTCGTAGGCAGCGCGCAGAGCGGGTTCGCCCCCGGCACTGAAGGCGTCGGAGAGCTCGCTGTCGTCCGGGAGGATGGCCGTCACGTCTTCCTGTCGCTGGTGCGGTCGTCGTCGACCGCGCACTCCGATCGTACGGGTCAGGACCCGATCGGTGTGGCGGTGATGACGAGGTTGCTCTCGTAGTGGTGGGTGGTGGTGTCGAACTCCCCGCCGCAGGTGACGAGCACGAGCTGGCGCGGTCCGTCCGTCCGGAACACCGACGCCCACGGCAGGCCGCGCTCTCGAGCAGGTCGACGGA
>NZ_BACZ01000675.1 GCF_000333375.1 Curtobacterium sp. B18 | reverse complement strand
CACCGTCCCGTGGCTGCCGTCGTCGAGGAGGGAACGGTCGTGCGGGGGTGAACCTGGCCGACCGCTCCGCTGCCCGACCGGGCCGTCGAGGAGGCCGAGGCCTGGCCCACGGGCGAGGGCGTGTGGGTCGTCTACTCCTCGGACGGCATCGACGAGGTCACCCGGACCGCGGTGCACCTCGACCCGGACCGCGTCGGCGCCGCCGTCGACCTCGGGGACCGGAGAGTCGTCGCCGCGGAAGCCGGAGGCCTCTGGCTCGCCGATCCCCGTGATGCATCGACGTGGATGGCTGGCACGACGATCGACGACGACGAGGACCTCGCGGCGTTGGTCGATTCCGATCTCCAGTGGGCAGAGGCCGACCCGTTCTGGCCGGACCCAGCGGCCTGGACCGAGCCTGACGACGACGACGAAGACGACGCGGACGACGCACCCTGGCCCGACGACGACCTCGAGGCGGGTGCCGACCACGATCCGGACGACGACGGGACGAGGGTCATGACCGCGTACCAGTGGTCCATCGGCTTCGGCGACACGGAGGACGACTCCGCCGACGGTGACGGCGCCGCCGACGAAGCGGAGCCGCCGGGCCCCCCGTCGCCGACGCCGCCCACCGAGCTCGTCCGCGTCGCGCCGGACGGCTTCCGCACGACCATCGCTGTCGACCACCTCGTCGAGGACGTGACGGTCGAGGGTGACCGGATGACCCTGCGGTTCCACCGAACGGGTCCGGACCTCGTACCCCGTGCGTCCGGCGCCCGGGACGTCGTCTACCGGCCGCGCGAGGTCGTCATCGACGTGTCCGGCGGCCTGCCGGTCACGATCGACACCGACGCCCTCGACTCGGTCCCGGTCGAGGACCCGGTCGAGTGGGACGCCGAGGCCGCGGACGCCGAGTGGGAGCGGTCGGTCGAGGAGCGCGAGGCCCGTCGCGCCCAGTGGATCGAGCGCATCGACCTCGCGGGCGTCGACGGCACGCGGTGGCCCCGGTGGGACGCGGACACCGTGGGCCGTGCACGCAGCGTCGCCCGGCTCGTGGAGGAGTTCGCACACCTCGCCGATCCGGTGATCGTCTGGTCACGCGGCGTCGACGGACCGCGACGCGCCCGGAGCGACTACCGAGAGGTCCGCGTCGAGGTCGAGGGCGACTGGCCCGCGACCGAGGTCGTGGTGTCGTTCGAGCACACGGCGGTCCCCTTCCTCCGGCTCCGCCGCCGCTACCGGGTGTTCGACGACACCGGTCGTCCCGTCGACCACGGCTACGTGACGGTGTACCTCGAGGAAGAGATCGCGACCGGCCACATCCCGCCCCGCAGCACCGCGGTCGACGGCGTTCTCGACATGTGACGCCTGCCGTCGACGGGCCCGTCCGCGGTAGCGTGCGGGCATGAGCGACGACACCACCGACCACCAGGAGCGCACCGCGATCGTCACCGGGGGCGGGAGCGGCATCGGCCGTTCCGCCGCCCTCGCGCTGGCGGCCGACGGGTGGACGGTCGTGGTCGCCGGTCGGCGCGCGGAGCCGCTCGACGAGGTCGCGGCGCAGTCTCCCCGCATCGTCCCGATCGTCGCCGACGTCTCGGCCGAGGCGGACGTCCGGCGCCTCTTCGACGAGACCGTGCAGCGCTTCGGTCGACTCGACCTGCTCTTCAACAACGCCGGCACCGGCGCACCGGCGACCCAGTTCGACGAGCTCACGCTCGACACCTGGAACGCGGTGCTGTCGGTGACGCTCACGGGCTCGTTCCTCTGCGCCCGCGAGGCCTTCCGGATCATGCGGACCCAGACACCGCAGGGTGGCCGCATCATCAACAACGGCTCGATCTCCGCGCACGCACCGCGTCCGCTGTCCGCGCCCTACACGGTCGCCAAGCACGCGGTGGCCGGACTCACGAAGCAGCTCCAGCTCGACGGGCGCCCCTTCGGCATCGCCTGCGGACAGATCGACATCGGCAACGCCGCCACCACGATGGGGTCCGGCGCCGCGGACGGCACGCTCCAGGCGGGCGGCTCGACGCGCCCCGAACCGACGATGGACGTCGCCGAGACGGGCCGTGCGGTCGCGTACATGGCCAGCATGCCGGCCGGCACGAACGTGCCGAACCTGACGGTGATGCCGACCGCCATGCCGTTCGTCGGTCGCGGCTGACGACGGACTGGAGGCGCGAGATGGATCCGCCCCGCGCCTCCAGCCCGTCATTCGGTCACGTCAGTGACCGCAGCCCGCGTCGATCAGTCGTGGAACGTCTCGATGGACGCGCCCAGTGAATTGAGCCGCTCCTGCAGCTGCTCGTAGCCGCGGGCGATGATGCCCACGTTGCGCAGGACGCTCTCGCCCTTGGCGGCGAGCATCGCGAGCAGGATGACCACCGCGGGGCGCAGCGCCGGCGGGCAGCTGACCTCGGCGCCGGAGAAGTGCGTCGGCCCGGTCACGTCGAGACGGTGCGGGTCGCGCAGGGTCACGCTCGCGCCGAGGCGGGTGAGGTCGAGCAGGTGGATCGCACGCCCCTCGTAGACCCAGTCGTGCACGAGCGTCGTGCCCTCGGCCATCGCGGCGATGACGACGAAGAACGGCAGGTTGTCGATGTTCAGACCCGGGAACGGCATCGCGTGGATCTTGTCGATCGGCGCGTGCAGCTCGGACGGGTGCACCGTGATGTCGACCAGGCGGGTGCGGCCGTTCGCGGCGGGGTACTCCGGCGAGACGTCGAAGCGCAGGCCCATCTCGGCCAGGGTCGCGAGCTCGATCTCGAGGAACTCGATCGGGGCCCGCGTGACGGTGAGCGTGGAGTCGGTGACGATGCCGGCGGTCAGCAGGCTCATCGCCTCGACCGGGTCCTCGCTCGGCCAGTAGTCCACGACCTCGTCGATGCGGCTCTTGCCGGTGATGCGGAGGGTCGTCGTGCCGATGCCATCGATGCGGACGCCGAGGAGCTCGAGGAAGAAGCAGAGGTCCTGCACCATGTAGTTCGGGCTGGCGTTCCGGATGACGGTCTCGCCGTCGCGGGCGGCCGCGGCGAGGATCGCGTTCTCGGTGACGGTGTCGCCGCGTTCGGTGAGCACGACGGACTTCGTGGGGACGTGCTGGCTCGCGACGCCGACCTCGTACCAGCCGGAGGTCGCCTCGACGTCGACGCCGAAGGGACGGAGCGCGATGAGGTGCGGCTCGACCGTGCGGGTCCCGAGGTCACAGCCGCCCGCGTAGGGGAGCCGGAAGGACTCGTAGCGGCCGCTGAGCGGGCCGAGGAACATCAGGACGCTCCGGGTCCGGCGGGCGGCGTCGGCGTCGATGGCGTCGAGGTGCAGGTCGGACGGGGCGACGATCTCGAGGGTCTCGCCGTCCTCGGACCACGTGACGCTGGCGCCGAGGCTGCGGAGCACGTCGATGATCCGGTCGACCTCGACGATGCGCGCGACCTTGTGCAGGCGGGTGACACCGCGGTTCAGCAGCGAGGCGCAGAGCAGGGCGACGGCGGCGTTCTTGCTCGAGTTCACCGCGATCGACCCGCTGAGCTTCCGACCGCCCTGCACGCGGAGGTGCGCACGCTGCGGGGCACCGCCGATGGAGACGATCTGCTGGTCGAGGGCGTCGCTGATGCGGGTGAGCATCTCGAGGGACAGGTTCTGCCCACCCTGCTCGATGCGGTTGATCGCGCTCTGGCTGGTGCCGACGCGTTCGGCGAGCTGGGCCTGGGTCATGCTGCGGCCCTTGCGTGCGCCCCGGATCAGGGCGCCGACCTCGCGGAGCGGTGCCGGGGTCCCCGCGGGGGTCGGCGTGACGACGGTGGTGGTGTCGGACATGGCGCCAACGTAACACGCTCATGAGATAAAACCCGGGGGACAACACCCAGGAATCTCCAGGGCGCAGCAGGAATACACCGTCTGTGAGACTTTGGGCGCCGACCGTTGTCCAAGGGTCGACGCTCCACGCGAGCCTACGGGGACGTGAAGGTGCCCCGGACGATCGAGTCGCCGGAGTGCGCGGGCTTGCCGTCGTCGGGCTCCGCCGACACGTCGACGACCGGGTAACGCGCGAGGTCCATGCCGGCCGGCACCCGGAACCGCCCACGGTCCCCGTCGAGGTACCCGACGCTCACCAGGCCCTGAGGTCGT
>NZ_BACZ01000676.1 GCF_000333375.1 Curtobacterium sp. B18 | reverse complement strand
GGGGAGCGATGCCCGCCCAGCCACGGTCAGCCCGTCCTCGCCCTTGAGGAACGCGTGCGCCCGCACGCCCTGGGTGGCACGGCCCTTCGCCGGGAACTCCGACAGGGCCGAGACCTTCGCGCGCCCGGTGTCCGTGCCGGGCAGCGCCGAGGAGGACGCCGAGACGGTGGCGACCACGGCGTCGTCGGAGCGGGCGACGGACCCGAACCAGATCACCGAGGCGCCGGCGGCGAGTGCGACGCCGGCGACCCCACCGGCGGGCAGCCCCTGCGCGCGGACGCCCGAGGCCGGGAACCGCAGCAGCTGCGCGTTGGACGTGATGAACACGAGGTCGTCGGACTCCGGCGCCTGGGCGGCACCGACCACCGCGTCGCCGGGCTTCAGGCCGATCGCGGGGAAGTCGGGCTTGTCCGGCCACGCCCCGGGGACGACCCGCTTCACGACGCCCTGCACGGTACCGATCGCGAGGGAGTCCGACGAGGCTCCGGACAGGTCGACGAGCGCCACGACGGTCTCGCCGCGGGCGATGCCGAGGAAGTCCGTCACCCGGACCCCGGCGTCGAGCCGGACCGCGGCGGGCGGCACGGCGGGGACGTCGACGGGCGAGAGCCGGATCACGCGGCCGGTCGAGGTGAGGGCACCGACCTGACCGCGGACCGAGCTGACCACCGACGACAGGACGGCGTCGTGCTTGGACCGCTTCGGCACCCGGACGATCCCGAGCTCGGAGGTCGGGATGTCGACGCGGATGAGTCGCCCGGTGGTCGAGAGCAGCACGCGGCACGGGGCGTCGGCGATCTGCAGCGACTCGGGGTCGACCGCGGCCTTGCGCCCACCCTTGACCGGGGCGTCGGCCTCGGTGAGGAGGGTCCGGCGCGGGGTGGCGAACCGGTCCGACACCTCGGTGAGCTCGAGCGCCACCTGGGCGCGCATCCGCTCGTCGGAGGCCAGGAGTTCCTCGAGCGCGGCGATGTCGGCGAGCAGCTGGTCGCGCTCGCCCTCGAGCTCGAGGCGCGAGAACTTCGTCAGCCGGCGGAGCCGGAGCTCGAGGATGTACTCGGCCTGCACCTCGGACAGGTCGAAGACGGTCTGCAGTCGGGACCGCGCTGCCTCGGAGTCGTCCGAGGAGCGGATGACCTCGATGACCTCGTCGATGTCGAGGATCGCGACGAGCAGGCCCTCGACGAGGTGCAGGCGTTCGCGGCGACGTGCCAGCCGGTACTCGGACCGGCGGGTGACGACCGACAGACGGTGCTGCACGTACACGTCGAGCAGCTCGCGCAGCCCGAGGGTGCGCGGCGACCCGCCGACGAGGGCGACGTTGTTGATGCCGAAGCCGTCCTCGAGCGGGGTGTGCTTGTACAGCTGCTCGAGCACGGCGGTCGGGTTGAAGCCGCTCTTGATGCCGATGACGAGTCGCAGCCCGTGGTTGCGGTCGGTCAGGTCGTTCACGTCGGAGATGCCGACGAGCTTCTTCGACTGGACCCCGTCCTTGATCTTCTCGATCACGCGCTCCGGGCCGACCAGGTAGGGGAGCTCGGTGACGACGAGCCCGACCTTGCGCGGCGTCAGGTTCTCGACGCTCACCTTCGCGCGCGTCCGGAACGAGCCGCGCCCGCTGGCGTAGGCGTCCCGCACGCCGGACAGCCCGACGATGGTGCCGCCGGAGGGCAGGTCGGGACCGGGGACGAACTCCATCAGCTCGTCGAGGGTGGCCTGCGGGTGCATGAGGAGGTGCTTCGCCGCCTCGACGACCTCGCCGAGGTTGTGCGGCGCCATGTTCGTCGCCATGCCGACCGCGATGCCGGACGCGCCGTTGACGAGCAGGTTCGGGAACGCCGCCGGCAGCACGCCGGGCTGCATGATCTGGTTGTCGTAGTTCGGGACGAAGTCGACGACGTCCTCGCCGAGGCCCTCGGTCATGGCCATCGACGGTTCGGCCAGCCTGGCCTCGGTGTAGCGGGCGGCGGCGGGGCCGTCGTCG
>NZ_BACZ01000677.1 GCF_000333375.1 Curtobacterium sp. B18 | reverse complement strand
CCCGAGCTCCATCGCCCGGGTCACGGCGCGCGTGCGGTCGTTGACGCCGAGCTTCTCGAACACGTGCCCGAGGTGCGTCTTCACGGTGGTCTCGCTGAGGAAGAGGGTGCGGCCGATCGCCGGGTTCGAATTGCCCTGCGCGACGAGCTGCAGGACCTCGAGCTCGCGCGGCGACAGGGACGGACCGGGAGCGGGCTTGCCTGTCGTGCGGCGCACCAGGGCGGCCGCGGCCGAGGGGGCGAGGGCCGTCCCGCCGCGGGCTGTGGCGCGCAGGCCCGCGAGGATCTCCGACTCCGGAGCCGCCTTCAGCAGGTAGCCGGCGGCCCCTGCTTCGATCGCGGCGAGGATCTGGTCGTCGGACTCGTACGTCGTGAGGATGAGCACGCGGACGTCCGGCGCCCGGGCGAGGATCCGGGCGGTCGCGTCGTCGCCGTTCAGCCCCGGCATCCGCAGGTCCATCAGGACGACGTCCGGTCGTTCGGCCAGCGTGAACGCCACGGCGGCCTCGCCGTCGCTCGCCTGCCCGACCACCTCGACGTCGTCGGCGTCCTGCAGCAGCGCGACGATGCCGGCGCGCACGATCGGGTGGTCATCGGCGACGACGACGCGGATCACCGGGTCACCTCGGACACGGGCTGGTGGACCGCCCGAGAGCGCGACTCGCCCGCGGTGGGCAGCGTCACCTCGACGACGGTGCCGCGTCCGACCGCGCTGGTGATCGTGCAGGTACCGCCGGCGAGGGCGAGCCGTTCGCGCAGCCCGCGGAGTCCGTGCCCGGCCGTCGGGCGGGAGGCGTCGAAGCCCGCGCCGTCGTCAGTGATCCGCAGGCCGACCCGGTCGGCGGCCACGTGCAGTGCGACCCGCGCCGAGGCGGCGTGGGCGTGCGCGCGGACGTTGGCCAGTGCCTCCTGGGCGGTGCGGAGCAGCACCACCTGCGCATCGCGGTCGAGGGCGCAGTCCGCCGCGTCGACGGTGACCGGGACGCCGGTCTCGCGCGTGAAGCGTTCGCCGAGTCGGTGCAGGGCGGCCCCGAGCCCGTCGCCGGCGACCCCGGCGGCACCGGCCGCGACGAGGGTACGGGACTCTTCGAGGGCGGCGCGTGCCGATTCCTCGAGGACGGTGAGGCGTTCGTCGAGCCGGTCGACGCGGTCGGCGGCGAGGTCGCTACGGGCGCGTTCGGTGAGCATGACGATGCCCGCGAGGTTCTGCGCGACGGTGTCGTGGATCTCTCGGGCGAGGCGTTCGCGTTCGCTCGTCACGCCGGCGGCCCGGTTCGCCTCGGCCAGGGAGTCCTGCGTCGCGCGGAGCTCGTCGATGAGTCGGCGTCGTTCGTCGGAGAGCTCGGCGATGCGCGTGATCCAGAGGCCGAGCGCGCAGGCACCCGCGATGCTCACCCCTTCGATGAGGACCGTGCTCACGAGGCCGCTCGGACCGCTGGCGATCTGCAGGCCGATGCCCGCGGCGACGCCGATCGCCACGGACACCGCCACCGAGGTGCGGACGCGGTCGATCTGGCACCACGCCACCGGGAAGAGGATGCACTGGATGAACGCGGTGCTCGGCACGACCGCGGGCAGGACCAGCGCCGCGAGGACCAGCAGCGGGACGAAGCCGGCGGCCGCACGGCGGTCCTCGTAGCCGCGCCACCCGAACGCCCAGTACGCGACCGCCAGCACGCCGAGCATCGCGAACGCCGGCCACCGGACGGACCACGGCGACCACCCGAGCACGGCGATCACCGCGACGAGGGCGACCGTGACGCCGAACGCCACGTGGAGCCCCCAGTTCCGGTGCGTGGTGATGCGGTCCATCGCCCCAGCATCCCACCCTCCGGCGGCTCCTCGGGAGTTCTCCACAGGGGACATCACGCGTCCTTGCGGTTCCAACGGAACGTCAGCAGGCAGGCCACCGCGCCCACGACCAGCCATGCTGCCAGGACGAGGGCTCCGAGGCCGAGGTGCCACGCGCCTCCCGGCTCGGCCGACGCGAACGCGTCGGGCAGGAAGACCGACCGCATGCCGGACGCCATCCACCGCAGGGGGAAGACGGACGCGACGTTCTGCAGCCAGTCGGGGAGCTGGGTGAAGGGCAGGTACACACCGGAGATGAACTGGAGGACGAGGACGATGGGGACGATCGTGGCGGTGGCGCGGCGGCCCTCGCGGGGGAGTGCCGAGATCGCGATGCCGAGCACGCAGCTCGTCGCGACGCCGAGGAGCATGATGCCGGCGAAGCGTGCCCATGCGCCGCTGTCGGTGGGGAGGTCCACGCCGAACACCAGGCTCGCGATCGCCAGCAGCAGGGCCGTCTGCACGATCGTGGTGACCAGCACCATGCCGATCTTGCCGATGAAGTAGCTCACCACCGGCAGCGGGGTGCCGCCCAGACGCTTCAGCGTGCCGTCGCTCCGTTCACCGGCGATGTCGACGCCGAGGGACTGGGTGCCCGAGAGCAGGATGCCCGTCGCGACGAGGCCCGGCAGGTAGTACGTGGCGTAGTCCACGCTGACGTTCGGGCCGGCCTGGATGTCCGGCGCGCTGCTGAACGCCACGGAGAACAGCGCGAGCATGACGATCGGGAAGAGGAAGGTGAAGAAGACGGCGTCGGGCGCGCGGAAGTACGAGCGGAGCTCGTAGCCGATGCGGGCGGCGCCGATGCTGACGGGGTTCGTGGTGGTCATCGTGTTGGCCTTGTCGGTCGTGTTGGCTGTCGTCGCGGTGCTCATCGGTGGCCGACCATTCCGAGGTAGACGTCCTCGAGGGACGGGCGGATGACTTCCAGGTCGTGCATGGGCGATGTCGTGCTCCTGACCAGACCTGCCGGGTCGCTGGTGCGTTCGTCGTGTCCCTGGCCCGCATCGTCGCGCCAGCGCACTCGGGGCGTCCGGGCCTCGGCACCGCCGATCTCGTCGATCGGGGCGATGTCGAGCAGGGTCCCGTCCGCGATCACCGCCGCGCGGTCCGCGAGGTGCGCGGCCTCGTCGAGGTAGTGCGTGGTGAGGAGGATCGTCGTGCCCTCGCGCTTCACCTCGTCGATGAGGTCCCAGAAGTGCCGGCGGGCCTCGGGGTCGAAGCCCGTGGTCGGCTCGTCGAGGAACAGGACCTCGGGGCGGCCGATGATCCCGAGGGCGACGTCGACGCGGCGGCGCTGACCACCGCTCAGACGGCTGATGCGGGTGTTGCGCTGCGACTGGAGCCCCGTCTTCTCGAGGAGTTCCTCGACGCTGCGGTGGCGCGGGTAGAACGTCGTGAAGTGCCGGAGCTGCTCGGCGACGGTGACGTTCGGCGATTCCGCGCTGGTCTGCAGGACGATGCCGATGCGTGCGTTGTGACTGCGGCTCGTGCGGGCCGGGTCGTGGCCGAGCACCCGGACCTCGCCGCCCGTGCGGGTGCGGTAGCCCTCGAGGATCTCGACCGTCGTGGTCTTGCCGGCACCGTTCGGACCGAGGAGGGCGAAGGTCTCGCCGCGGGGGATGTCGAACGACACGTCGGCCACCGCGCGCTTGCCGGTGGCGTACTGCTTCGTGAGGCGGTGGACCTCGACGGCGGGAGATTCGGGCATGCGTCCAGCGTGGCCCTCGGCGGGGCGCGGGGGATCGGCGGGTCCGGTCGTCCGGCATCCTCCGATCGGAGGATGGTGCGTCGAACGGGAGGCGCGGGTCGGCCGGGTCCGGACCCCGGTCGTCGGCAGGCTGGTTGCGTTCGACAACCGGCGTGATATGTTGCCGGTGGGGGCGTCGCGGAGGGCGCGACGACGACGAGGGGGAGACGATGGCCGATCTGCGGGTCTCGTACAGTGCGCTCGACGGCGTGCAGCGCGCCTTGGACTCTGCGTCGATGCCGTGAACCGCTTGTCGAGTTCGTTCCTCGGGTTCGTCGCCGTGGTCGGCCTGCTCACGACGGCGACGGCCTGTGCTTCGAACGGGGGAGACGAGATGCAACCAGGTGAAGCGAAGCAGAATGCCGTGGCGTTCCTGCGAGAGACGATGGACCACGAGCCGCTCGCATGGCCCCGGGTTCCGGATCCAGTCGCCACGCGGTGCTCCGACGGGGAGGACGGAGTCCGGTTCCAGTACCTCGTGATGATCGACCAGAAGACCGATCCGAAGGAACTCGCTACTTCGTTCGAGGAGTTCTGGAGGAGGAAGGGGCTCGACATCCGACCCTCGCACGAAGACTTCGGGAAGTACGGAGTCGCCTATTCGGCAACCGCGCGTGCAGACGGGAAGCCCTGGGGATCGTTTCAGTTCAGTCAGCGTGGCATCAGCCTCTACGTCGACTCCCAGTGCGCCGAGGGCTCGCCGGACGACTACGACGAATGACGTGGGTGTTGTGAGCCGCCCGGGCCGAGCCCTCGTGGCGCTCGCCGGCGCGACCACCCTCGTGCTCGCGGGGTGCGGCACGGCAGGAGCGGGACGAGCAATGACGATCGAAGAGGCACAGGCAGGAGCGATCGTGGAACTCCGATCCACGCTCGCGTTGGCTCCGGACACGTGGCCGCAAGAGGTGCCGAGGGCAGCCGCGTACGACTGTCGGATCGACGGGGAACGGGCCGTGCAGTTCGGCTACTACGTCGAGGTGGACGCGCCGGACGATCCCCGGACGCTCGTGGCACAGGCAGGTCAGCACTGGGAGCGCGAGGGCTACGAGTTGTCGAAGACCCAGACGGAGATGGGCACAGCAACCGGTCAGGTCTACGCCGTGGTGGCGCGAGCCAACGGCAAGCCCCGTGCTTCGATGACGGCCACCAAGGTTCGCGCGCACGTCAACGTCGACTCGCGCTGCGTCCTCGGCGACCCGGACGACTACCGGTGACGGCCGAGGAACCCGAGACCACCGCAGGGGAGACCACGGCGACCGCTGACGAGCTGCGGCTCCGGCGCAACCGGCTGATCTTCGGGATCGTCGTCGCGCCGATCGGGGTCCTGATCGCACTCGTGCTGTCGTTTTTGGTGCAGATCAACTCCTCCGGGCGGTCCGCGAACGACGGCGGGGCCGCAGCCGGACCACAGATCGTGGCGATCGTGATCGGCCTGCTCGCCACCGTCCCAGCGCTCATCGCCGGGATCCGAGCGCTCCGTGATCGAGTCCTGGAAGTGGCGGCCTCGGGAGCGATGGTGGTCTCGGGCGTCGGCTTGCTCGCCGTCGTGCTGCTCGTCATCGTCCCGTCGTTCGAGATCCTCCCGCAGTCCGCCCGCGATGCAGAAAGGTACGCGCAGCAGCAGCGGCTGGATGAGCTCGACGACATCGACTCCGGATTCGGGCCCGGATCGGCCGAAGAAGCGGGTCAGGAGATGCAGGAGTACGTCGACGATGCGCTGCGCTTGCTCGAAGTGGCGCCGAGCACGGCGCGGACGACCACCTGGTCCACGAGCGGCACAACGGCCGCGGGCAATACCTGTCGGGCCTTCCACGAGCGCATCCGGCTCGGGGAGCAGGTCGACCGTTCGAGCACCGCGGAAACCCTGCGGACGGCGGGAAGGCGGAGAGCGACTACACCAGCTCT
>NZ_BACZ01000678.1 GCF_000333375.1 Curtobacterium sp. B18 | reverse complement strand
CTCCCGTCCGTCTCACATGCGGTCGGCGTGGATCCGGGACGCACGGACCGGTTGCTTCGCCGGTGGAACGGTTGCGCTCCGGCTCCGCGCGCGCCAGGTTGGGCAGGACGAAAGGATCTCCCGTGGACACGATGGTCTTCATCAACCTGCCCGTCGCCGACCTCGAACGATCGAAGGCGTTCTACGAGGCCCTCGGCTACTCGATCAACCCCGCGTTCAGCGACGACACCGCGGCGTGCGTCGTGGTGAGCGACACGATCTGCGTCATGGTGCTCACCCACCCGAAGTTCGCCGAGTTCACCACGAAGGCCATCGCCGACGCGGACACGATCGAGGTGATCAACTCGCTGAGCGCCACCTCGAAGGACGAGGTGCACCGGATCGTCGACGCGGCGGTCGGCGCCGGCGGGACCGAGGACCGCCCCGAGATGGACCTCGGCTTCATGTACCAGCGGAGCTTCCTCGACCCCGACGGCCACCGCTGGGAGTACGTGTGGATGGACCAGCAGGCGGCCGAGGACGGCCCGCCCGCCGCATGACCGGGGGGCGGGTGTCGGCGGCGACGGCCAGGATGGTGGCATGAGCTCCGAGCACGTCGCCGCACCCCCGTCCGACCTCGTCGTGGGTGACGACGGCCTCGCCCGGCCCGTGTGGGCGTCGAGCGACGCACTGCTCCGCGACTACTACGACACCGAGTGGGGCATGCCGGTGCGCGACGAGCGTGGCGTGTTCGAGCGGCTGTCGCTCGAGGCGTTCCAGTCCGGGCTCTCGTGGCGGACGATCCTGGCGAAGCGCCCCGCGTTCCGCGCGGCCTTCGCGGACTTCGACGTCGACACTGTGGCGGCCTTCGGCGAGGACGACGTCGCACGACTCATGGCGGACGCGGGGATCGTGCGGAACCGGGCGAAGATCCTCGCGACGATCACGAACGCGAACGCCACGATCGCCCTGCGGCAGGACGGCGGCCTGTCGGACTTCGTCTGGTCGTTCCGGCCCCGGGCGACGCCGGAACCGGTCACCTTCGCCGACGTCCCGACGACCTCGGACGAGTCCGTCGCGCTGTCGAAGGCGCTCCGGAAGCGCGGCTTCGCGTTCGTCGGACCGACCACGATGTTCGCGCTGATGGAGGCGCTGGGCATCGTCGACACGCACCTCGTGGGCAGCCACCGGCGCGGGACGTCCGGCGTCTGGGCCTGACCCCGTCGGGTCCGGGCGAGCAGAGCTAGGGTCGCCCCATGAGCTCCGAGAACCCGCGCGTCCGCCCCGTGCACCCGGTCGGTTCCGAGGTGGTCGAGGTGCCGCTCGACGCCGAGGTCCCGACGCCCGAGCCGACCGGCGACGCCGATGCCCGCACCCCGGCGCACGACCCCGCCGAGGTCCGCATCGCGTTCCTGTTGTTCCCGGGCCTGACGCAGCTCGACCTGACCGGGCCCGCGCAGGTGCTGTCCCGCGTCCCCGGGGCACGCGTGGAGTACGTCGCGGCGACCCTCGACCCGGTCCCGAGCGACTGCGGCCTGTCCCTCGTGCCGACCACGACCATCGCGGACGCGAGCCCGGCGGACGTGCTGGTGGTCCCCGGTGGCGACGGAGCCTTCGACGCGATGCTCGACCCGGCGGTGATCGGCTTCGTCCGGCGCGAGGCCGAGCGGGCGACCTGGGTGACCTCGGTCTGCACCGGTGCCTTCGTCATCGGCGCTGCCGGGCTGCTCGCCGGCAAGCGTGCGACGACGCACTGGGCGTCGAAGCCGATGCTCGCGGCGTTCGGCGCGCAGCCCGTGGACGACCGCGTGGTCGACGACGGGGCGATCGTCACCGCGGCCGGGGTCAGCGCCGGCATCGACATGGCGCTGTGGCTCGCCTCCGAGCTCGCCGGGCGCCCCGCGGCCGAGGCCATCCAGCTCCAGATCGAGTACGACCCCCAGCCACCGTTCGACGCCGGCTCCGCCGTCCGCGCGGACACCCGGGTGGTGACGGCCGCCCGGGCCGCCGCCGAGGACTCCCGCGGCGAGCGCGTCGCCCGTGCCGCTGCGGCCGTGATGCGCTGAGTCAGTCGAGCGGTAGGCGCATCTGCGTCGCGGTCACGCCGTAGCCGAGCTGCTCGTACAGCTCCTGCGCACCGGTGTTGTAGCCGAAGACGTTCAGGCCGATCGAACGGGCTCCGTGTGCGCGGGCGGCCTCGTGCGCGAGCTCGAGTGCCCGGCGGGCGTGTCCACGGCGCCGGTACGGCTCGTGGATCTCGACGTCGAACACCCACCACTCGGCGCTGCCCGGGGCGAACGGCCCGATCCAGAGGTACCCGACGACGTCATCGGCGCCGTCGGTGACGTCCCAGACGAGGTGGTCCGGCAGCGGCGCACCGTCCGGGAACCACTTGTCCAGGGACTCCTGCTTGTTCGCCTCGGCGCGCTCCCGGGTCTCGCCGGCGCGCATCCGGGAGGCGACGTACTCGGTCATCGTGTCCTCGAGCCAGCCGGGCAGCCGCTCGGTCGGCATCGGGACGAGGTGCGTGTCGGTCACCGGTTGCCCTTCGACCCGCGCTTCGGCTTGCCCTTCATGCCGCGCTGGACGCGGCCGCGCCCGGTCGAGTTCTTCCCGCCGCCGCTCTTGCCACCGGTGCCCTTGGTGGCGCCCCGCTTCGCGACCGTCTTCGCGTTCGACGGTGCGGCCTTGCCGCCGCCCTTCGCCGGACGCGACCCGGTCTTCTCGTCCGGAGCCACGCCTCCGGGCTGGTCCTGCTCGCCCCGCGAGCTGTTCGCGGTGCGTCCGCGCACGACGCCGATGAACTCCTCGGTCGTGTCGGTCGCGTCCTCGGTGCGCCAGACGAGCACGATCCGGGTGCCGGACGAGCCGACGAGCGTGCGGCTGACGAGTTCCTTGCGGCTCGCGGCTCGGAAGAGCGACTGGGGGAGGACGGCCACGCCGACGTTCGCCTCGACCAGGTCGAGGGTGGCGTCGACGTCGGCCGGCACCGGGCCGGGGTCCACCACGTGGACGTCGGTCGCGGCGAGGTCGACCTCGCCGAGTTCCGCGAGCGGGGAGTCCTTCGGCATCGCGACGACGGCGGTCTCGGTCCAGAGCGGGATGGCGTTGTGCGCGTCGGAGACGGGGACCCGGGCGAAGACCATGTCGGCCTCGCCGGCGAGTGCGGCGTCGACCTCGTCCGCGCCGATCGGGCGGAGTCGGAGCTCGATCGTGGGGAAGCGTTCGCGCCAGACGCGGGCCCACTTCGCAGGGGACACCCCCGGCACGAAGGCGATGGTGAGTGCCGCGGTCATGCAACCGAGCATAGGGGCCGTACCCTTGTGTCCATGGCGCAGGAACAGACCATGAAGCCCGAGACGGCCGCGAAGAAGCTCGGCATCCTGCTGGCGGCCGCCCCGGAGACCTTCCGGGACGCGCCGATCAGCCGGACCGCGTTCGACGAACTCCGCACGGAACCCCCGACCTGGCTCGAGGACCTCCGTCGCGACGGACCGCACCCGCGACCCGTCGTGGCGCAGAAGCTCGGCGTGTCGATCTCCGGGTTGACCCGTGCGGGCATCGACGAACCGCTCACCACGGCCGAGATCAAGACGCTGCTCGAGCAGAAGCCCGAGTGGCTCGTCCGCGAGCGCGCGACCCAGGCCGCGGTGCACGCGGAGAACGCCCGCGTGAAGCAGGAGCGTGCCGCCAAGGCCGCTTCCCGCGCCGAGGACTGACCCGACCCCGCACCACCCCGCCGCCCGAGGACACGCCGTGCACGAGACCGTCGCCGACGCCATGCTCGTCGTGCCGCAGTTCGCGTCGGTGTGCTGCGTCGTGGGGGACCGGTACCGACCGCGCCCCGGCGTGATCGTGCCGGCGGCGGTGATGCTCGTCGCGATGCTCCTGCCCGTCGTGCACGCCGGGGCGGTGTGGACGCTCCTCGCGGCCACGGTGCTGCTCCTGCTCGCGCCGCTGCCGGTCATGCGCCGCCGCCGCGCCGACGGCCGCCGTGCCGAGCCGATGGACGTCCACCGTGCACTGTCGGCGGTCGTGATGTCGGGCATGCTCCTGATGGGGCACGCCACCGGTCTCGCCGACGACCACGCGGCGCACGGCATCGCGCTCAGTGCGGTGCTCGGCGCGGGCGTCATCGGCTACTGCGCCTTCAGCGGGTGGCTGCTCCGGTACGAGTGGGCACGGGACGACCGCCGAGCCGTCCGGAGCGGCGAGGTCTTCGCGATGACCGTCGCGGTCGTCGGCATGACGCTCGCGATGTAGTGACGTCGTTCAGGCCCCGGTGATCCGGTCCTTCGTCTCGTGGATCGTGTCCGTCGGCACGGGCGGGACACCGCGACGGATGCCCCGGACCCCGACCGCGGCGAGGACGGCGGTCACGACCGCGAACACGACGAGCGTGACCCCGGTCGCCGCCCACACGGGCAGCGCGAGGGCGAGCAGCGCCACCACGAAGCCGGCGAGCAGGACGAGCGTCGTCAGCGCGAAGGCCACGGCGACGCCGGTCAGCACGAGTCCGGACTTCGCACCGCTCACCCGGTCACCGATCTCACGTCGTGCCGATGCGACCTCGTCGCGGACGGCGCGCAGCACCGGCTCGAGCGCCTTCTGCACGAGCCCGGCTGTGACGGTGTCACGGAAGGACGGCTTGCCGGTGGTCGTGTCGTCGTGGTCGGTGCTCATGGTGTCTCCAGTTCCTGGGGCGCGATCGTCCGCGCCCACCAGGGTGACGCGTCGGAGGTGGTGGTCGTCACAGGGGCGGTCCGCATGTTCGGCGGGTTCCCAGGAGCGGCGGGTTCCCAGGAGCGGCGCGGACGGGGAGGTTCCGTCCGGCGCGTGACGGTTCCGGTTCGCGGATCCCGAGGATCGCGAACCGGAACGGTCACACACCGAGAAGACCACGGTCCTGCCATGCGCTGGCGGGCCTGCCGGACGCGCTGACGTGTGGGGGCGCGGACGTGTCGACGCGCGGTCGTGCGGGGGCGCGGTAGCGTCGAGCCGTGTCCGATCGCCACGTCCGCCGCCCCGACCCCGTGCCGCGCCTCGACGAGGTCGACGAGCGGATCCTCTGGACCCTGGCCGCCGACGCCCGCATCCCGAACAACCGTCTGGCCGCCGCGGTCGGCATCGCACCGTCGACGTGCCTGACGCGGGTCCGAGCGCTCGAGGACGCCGGGGTGATCCGCGGCTACCGGGCCGACGTGGACGTGGCCCGGCTCGGCTTCGCGATCGAGGCGATGGTCTCGGTTCGGGTGCACGCCGCCGCACGCCACGAGCTCCGGGACTTCGCTAAGCGCCTGCTCCGGGTGCCCGTCGTGCAGGACGTGTCGTTCCTCGCGGGCGACAAGGACTTCCTCGTGCACATCGCGTGCACGTCGACCGAGCAGCTGCGCGACTTCGTGGCCGACGAGCTGAGCGGCGACCCGTCGGTCGCGACGACGCAGACGAACATCGTGTTCGAACGGCTCGTCGCGGACCGTGCACAGCAGGGCCGCTCGTTCGACGAGCTCCGGCGCTGGCGGGCCTGACCCGGAAGCCTCTGACCGGGGCGGCTCAGCGCGTCCGGGTCATCGGGAGGTGCGGGATCCCGTCCTCGTTGAAGTCGGCGCCCGAGCGCACGAACCCGAAGCGGGCGTACCACTGCTCGAGGTGTGCCTGCGCGTCGATCGCGATGCGCGCCGACCGTGCCTCGGCGATCGCGGCCTCCATCAGGCGCGAGGACAGACCCTGCCCCCTGGCGGCCTTCGCGGTGGCGACCCGGCCGATGCGCTCGGTCCCGTCCTCCTCGCGCAGGAGCCGGAGCGTCGCGTCGACCGAGCCCTGTCCCGCCCAGAACTGCAGCGTCCCGGGCTCGAGGTCGCGGCCGTCGATGTCCGCGTAGGCGGCGGCCTGCTCGACCACGAACACGTCCTGCCGGAGGCGCAGGATCTCGTGCAGCGTGACGACGTCCAGGTTGCGCGTGGGGGCGTTGAAGATCGAGACCAAGACCGGCCTTTCCTGACGATTTCTTCCGAAACGGGATGCGATCCGGAACCGAGTGGCGTACATTGCCGGACAACCACTCTACGTGCGCAGCCGAGATCAGGAGGTGAGCGCATGGACCAGCCGTTGCGCGCACCCTGGCGCGTGGTGCTCCGGTACGTCGTGTTCGGCGTCGGCATCGCGGCTGCCCTC
>NZ_BACZ01000679.1 GCF_000333375.1 Curtobacterium sp. B18 | reverse complement strand
GATCGCCCCGTGGTTCGCCGTCGCCGGTGCCTCCGCGCTGACGTTCGTGTTCGTCACGGCGTTCGCGCTGCACCCGACCGGCAAGCTCGTGCTCGGCCGCCACGAGGAGCTCGAGCAGGCCCCGGCGCGCCAGCTCCTCCGCCCCCGACTCGTCGTCGTCGTGGTGGGGATCCTCGGTGTCGGCCTGTTCTTCGGCGCGACCCTCACCTCGCTCACCGCGTTCATGGAGACGCACGGCGAGCCGTCGCAGGCTGGGCTGCTCTACGGCCTGATGGGCATCGGCTCCGCGGGGCTCGCGCTCGGCTCGGCGGCGTTCCCGCGCGGCTTCGCCCTCGGGTGGCGCTGGCTCGTGTTCGGCGTCGTGCTGCTCGGCGGCGCGGTCTGGTTCTCGCAGGCCGGTTCCGTCGTCGCCGTGGGCGTCGTGCTCGCGGTGATGGGCATCGGCATCGGCCCGACCCTGGTCGCGCAGTACAGCCTCGGCTCCGACCGGTCGCCCGTCGGCCGCTCGGCGACCACCATGACGATCCTCGGCTCCGCGGTCATCGTGGGCCAGTCGGTCGCGTCGGCGATCACGGGCGACGTCGCCGAACAGCACGGAGCCGGTGCCGCGATGCTGTTCCCTGCCGCGTCCGCGGCGATCGTCGGCCGACCGAGGATGTCCAGGTTCGGGCCGTTGAGGACGAGGATGCGCGACTGCTCGGTCATGCGGTGAGCCTACCGAGGGCCGTGGCCGCCACGCGCGCCGATGCATGCCTCGGCTATGTGAACGGTCACAAAGCGGTGTAACGTTCCCGTCCGGATCGGCAGAGTTGTCGATCGCAACACATCGACGTGGAGTGTGAATGGTTCTCGCTGCAGCGAACAACGGGATCCGGCTCGATCTGGGCTGGGTCGACTACCTGATGATCATCGTGTACTTCGCGGTGGTCATCGGCATCGGGTTCACCGCCCGCCGGCAGGTCCGGACGAGCATGGACTTCTTCCTCTCGGGGCGCTCGATGCCGGCGTGGATCACGGGCCTCGCGTTCGTGTCCGCGAACCTCGGTGCGACCGAGATCCTCGGCATGGCCGCCAACGGTGCCCAGATCGGCATGGCGACCCTGCACTACTACCTGGTCGGCGCCGTGCCCGCGATGGTGTTCCTCGGGCTCGTGATGATGCCGTTCTACTACGGGTCGAAGGTCCGCTCGGTGCCGGAGTTCATGCTCCGCCGCTTCGGCAAGGCCCCGCACCTGGTGAACTCGATCGCGTTCGCGGTGTCGAACGTGCTCATCGCCGGCATCAACCTGTACGCGATGGCCATCGTCATCGAGGCGATGCTCGGCTGGCCGGAGTGGCTCGCGATCATCGTGTCCGCGGGCTTCGTGCTCGTCTACATCACCCTCGGCGGGCTCTCGAGCGCCATCTACAACGAGGTCATGCAGTTCTTCGTGATCATCGCCGGGCTCATCCCGCTGACGATCGTCGGCCTGCACCGCGTCGGCGGCTGGGACGGCCTGTCGAAGGCCATCACCGAGACCCAGGGCGTGCAGCACCTGCAGGCGTGGGCCGGCACCGGCTTCGGCGACGTGACCAACCCGATCGGTGCGAACTGGCTCGCGATCGTGCTCGGCCTCGGGTTCGTCCTCGGCTTCGGCTACTGGACGACGAACTTCACCGAGGTGCAGCGCGCGTTCTCGGCGAAGAACATGTCCGCCGCCCGTCGCACCCCGCTCATCGCGGCGATCCCGAAGCTCTTCATCCCGGCCATCGTCGTGATCCCGGGCCTCATCGCCGCCGCGGTCGTCGGCAACCAGTTCGCCTCGGGCGCGCTCGACTACAACGACGCCATCCCGAAGCTCATCCAGATGTACCTGCCCACGGGCGTGCTCGGCGTCGCGGTCACCGGCC
This sequence comes from Curtobacterium sp. B18, assembly GCF_000333375.1. Lineage (GTDB taxonomy): Bacteria > Actinomycetota > Actinomycetes > Actinomycetales > Microbacteriaceae > Curtobacterium. Next base: position 1,007 of record NZ_BACZ01000679.1, on the reverse strand, counting down.
TCCTCGCCAGCTTCATGGCCGGCATGGCGGCGAACGTGTCGTCGTTCAACACCGTCTTCACGTACGACATCTGGCAGCGCTACATCAAGCCGAACATGCCCGACGTGCACTACCTGAAGACCGGTCGCTGGGTGACCGTCGTCGGCGTCCTCGTCGGCATCGCGACCGCGTTCATCGCCGCGCAGGCGTCGAACATCATGACCTACATGCAGACGCTGTTCTCGTTCTTCAACGCGCCGCTGTTCGCCGTGTTCATCCTCGGTCTGCTCTGGAAGCGGATGACGACCGCCGGTGCGTTGTGGGGGTACGTCCTCGGCATCGTGGCGCCGACCGTCACGTGGATCGCGTACCTCGTCAACCCGGACCTGTTCGCCACCGCGACCGCCGAGACCCTCTACGGCGCGATCATCTCGTTCGTCACCGTGCTGGTCGTCGGGTTCGTCGTGTCCATGCTGACGAAGCCGAAGGACGAGCGGGAGCTCGGAGGACTCGTGTACGGCGTCGGCAAGATCGACCTGCACGGCGACTCCGTCGCGACCGACACGGCCTGGTACCGCTCCCCGGCACTGCTCGGCACCGTCGCACTGATCCTGTGCGTCGTCCTCTACCTCCCGTTCCTCTAGGCCCGCGCTGACCCGCGAAGGAGATCTCCCATGAGCGACACCACCACCGCCATGACCGAGGAGCAGAAGGCAGCCCTCGTCCGTTCCACCCGTCGACTCGACCTGCGCAGGATCCTCGGCGGCCTGTTCGTCGTCTACGGCGTCATCACCACGATCGTCGGCATCGTCCACTGGGACACCGACCCGCAGAAGACCGGCGGCATCCACATCAACCTCTGGGTCGGACTGTCGATGCTCGTCGGCGGGCTGCTCTTCTTCCTCTGGGACCGGCTGGCCCCGGTCCCGGCGGAGGACATCATCGGCCAGGCCGAGGCGGAGGCGGACCAGAAGGCCGCCGGCGAAGGCCGCGACCACTGACCAGGCTGCGCTGATCGACGGACGGGA
>NZ_BACZ01000680.1 GCF_000333375.1 Curtobacterium sp. B18 | reverse complement strand
CGGCCTCGACATCGACGTGTCCGTCGCCGCGACCGCCGGCGTCTGAGGTGTTCTACCTGGACCGAGCGGCCACGACGCCGGTCCGCCGCGAGGTGCTCGAGGCGATGTGGCCGTACCTGACCGGGACGTTCGGCAACCCGTCCTCCACGCACGCGGTGGGCGACGCCGCCGCACGTGGCCTCGCCGACGCCCGGGCGACGATCGCCGCGGTCCTCGGGTGCCGCCCGGCCGAGGTCGTGTTCACCACCGGGGGCACCGAGGGCGCGAACACCGCGGTGAAGGGCATCGCGCTCGCCGACCCGCGCGGACGCCACGTCGTCACCAGTGCGATCGAGCACGAGGCGGTGCTCGAGAGCTGCCGGTACCTCGAGCGCTTCCACGGGTTCGACGTCACCGTCCTGCCCGTGGACCGCGAGGGCGTCGTCACGCCGGACGTCCTCCGGGCGGGGCTCCGTCCGGACACCACCCTCGTCTCGATCGCGCACGCCGACAACGAGATCGGTACCGTGCAGGACGTGCCGGCGCTCGCCGAGGTCGCGCACGGCGTCGGGGCGCGGTTCCACACCGACGCGGTCCAGTCGGCGCCGTGGCTGCCCGTCGGACTCGACGTGCTCGGCGTCGACGCGGTGTCCGTCTCGGGCCACAAGCTCGGCGCGCCGAAGGGCACCGGGGTGCTCGCCGTCCGGTCCGGCGTGCCGCTCGAACCGCTGCTGCACGGCGGCGGGCAGGAGCGGGGGAGGCGGTCCGGCACCGAGGACGTCGCGGGAGCCGTCGGCGTCGCCACGGCCACGGCGCTCGTCGCCGCGACCCGGGACGACGCGGCCCGGACCGCGACCACCACCCGGGACGCCGTGCTCGACGGCGTGCTCCGGTCGGTCCCCGGTGCGTTCGTCACCGGGTCGCGGACGTCACGGCTGCCAGGGCACGCCTCGTTCTGCTTCCCCGGGGTGAACGGCGAGACGGTCCTGCTCGAGCTCGAGGAGCGCGACGTCGTGTCGTCGTCGGGGAGCGCGTGCGCGGCCGGCAGCACCGAGGCCTCGCACGTGCTGACGGCGCTCGGTCTGTCCGACGACGTCGCCCGGACGGCGCTGCGCCTGACGTTCGACGCCGGTCTCAGCGCGTCGGACGTCCCGGTGGTCGTCGACACCGTCGCGACCGCGGTCGGGACGGTCCGCGCGCTTGCTTGAGCCCCACCATGGGTGTACTAGACGTTCTACTCCATGAGTGGGGTGGTGTCCCCCCTTTTGCGGACCGACGAAGTGCGTCAGAGTGTTCACATGGCAAACGCGATGACGACTCGGGTCCGGCAGGAGGACCACTTCCGGGCGGTCCAGCTCCTCCCTGCACCCGCGACCGTCGTGGCGCTCGTCCTGGCCGCGCAGCACGACCTCGGCACCGCCCCGCTCGGGCTCATCGCCGTCGTCGGAGCCCTCGCGACCCTCGGGAGCGCCCTGCTCCCCATGGTCCGCCCCGCCGCGGCCCGACGGTCGATGCCCGCACCGACCGAGACAGACCGGTACCGAGAGGACACCGAACACCCTTGAGGACCAGCACCGTCGCGTCCGACCCCCTGCGGACGCCACGGTGCGACGAGCCGGACCAGGCCCCCTGACCTCGGTCCGGCGCGGGGCACGACACCCCCTGATCCGTCGTGCTCCGCAGCACCTGTGACCCGTCGTGGGCACGGGCGTCGCTTCCCCTGTGCGACGCCCGGAACCCCTGTGCCCACGGCGGGTCCGGGTGCGCCGCGCCAACGCGCACGAGCGCCCGAACGCTCGTGCGCGGCGGCAGCGGCGGCGCGCGCTAGCGTGGGCCCGTGCCCTCGTACCGCGTGACCCTCGCCGTCGGTGCGCTCGCGGCCGACACCGCCCCTGATGCCGTGCTGCCGACCGCCGCCGGGCTCGTCGCCGAGCTCGTGGTGGTCGAGGCCCGCGACGTCCGGCTACTGCGCGGTGTCCCGTGCGCCGTCGTCCGGTTCGAGGCGCCGTCCGACGACGTCGCCGAGGCCGTCGCGGAGCACACCGCGACCGGTCTGCGCACGACGGCCGAGGTGCGCTCCGTCGTCGTCACCCGTCGTGACGGCGGTCGCTGGACCCCGATCGCCTGAGGAGCGCTGGGAGGCTCGTCGTCATCGCGTGACCGGCGCGACCGTCCCCGGCCACACGTAGTCGAGGTCGTCCGGCACGTCCGGGAACAGCGGTCGGTAGTGCTCCGGCGCCTTCTGCACGAGCTTCGACCGGTGTGAGCGGTGGACGGCGGGGTCAGCGTTCCACGGCGGCACCGGGTACTCGTCCCGCTCGTACGCCGCCAGGTCCGCGGGGACGAGTGCGAGGTCCGCGAGGGTCTTCGCAAGGCACGTGTCGGCGTGTCCGCGCTCGGTCCAGACGTCGCAGGTGGCCCGCTGGTACGCCATGAGTGCCGGTCGGTAGCCCCGCCACATCGCCGTGACGGGGTGGTGCTGCCAGCCGTAGTCCGGCAGCGTCAGTGCCCGCATGACCTGCAGCGTCTCGACGCGCTGCTTGCCGAGGCGCCGGTCGTCGAGGGCCTCGGCCGAAGCGCGGAAGTCCGGGAGCGGCAGGAACGTCTGCATGGCGCGGACGGTACGCGGCGCCCCTGGAACCCGACACATGCCGTCACACGCCGACCGCCGGGACCGCGGTCGTGTGAGCATCGACCCCATGAGCGGAGAACTCGTCGTCGGCGTCAGTGGCAGCCCCTCGGACCCCTCGCGGACGTCCACCCTGGTGGCGGCGACGGTGGCGCGCCTCGGGCAGGAGATCGACGACGCCCGCACCGAGACGATCGAGATCGGGCCGCTGCTCGCCGACCTCGGTGCCTCGCCGTCCCGTGAGGCGATGTCGGACCGCACCCGCCGCGCACTCGAGACCGTCGAGGCGGCGGACGTCCTCGTCGTCGGCAGCCCGGCGTTCCGCGCCGCCTACTCGGGTGCGTTCAAGCTCTTCTTCGACTGGATCGGGCAGTACGACCTCGTCGACACCCCGGTGCTGCTCACCGCGACCGGCGGGAGCGATCGGCACGCCCTGCTCGTCGAGCACCAGATGCGCCCGCTGTTCGGCTTCTTCCAGTCGACCACGCTGCCCATCGGCGTCTTCGGCAACGAGCGCGACTTCACCAAGCGCGACGGCGGCTACGACATCGCGAACGTCGACCTCGAGCTCCGCATCGACCAGGCCGTCCAGCGGGCGCTGCCGCTCATCCGCGGGGGCTTCGCCACCGCCGCCACGACCGACGTCCGGCGCCCCGCCGACTTCTAGCGCCCCGTCCGGGCGTACCTGGTCGATTCGGGCGTACCTGGTCGATTCGGGCGTACCTGGTCGATTCGGGCGTACCTGGTCGATTCGGGCGTACCTGGTCGAACGTTCCGACCGAGTACGCCCGGAACGACGTTCCATCGCGCGCGTTCTGGGAAGAACCGGGCGCCGGGCGCCCGGGTGTCAGGCGCGGGGTACCGGGCACGGACGCGGCCGTGCGTGGGACGGGAGGGCGCGTGCGGGCCCGACCCGCGCCTCCTGGGACCGACTCAGCCGACGAGCGACGCGACGTGCGCGACCGCCAGGCGGTACCCGTCGGCCCGGGCC
>NZ_BACZ01000681.1 GCF_000333375.1 Curtobacterium sp. B18 | reverse complement strand
GGCGATGGTGCGGGCCCGGAACAGGTTGAACTGCTGGAAGATCATGCCGATCTTCCGGCGGGCCTGTCGGCGGTCACGCTCCGGCAGGGCGGTGAGCTCCTGCCCGGCGACCGTGACGGAGCCCGACGACGGCAGTTCGAGCGCGTTCACCAGCCGGACCAGGGTGGACTTGCCGGCACCGGAGTACCCGATGACGCCGAGGACCTCTCCCTGGTGCACGTCCAGGGAGACGTCCTCGACGGCCACCACGGTCTCGCCGGTGTCGGCGCGGCGGTAGTGCTTCGAGACGCCGCGGAGTTCGACGAGGACCGGCACTACTGCTTGGCCGCCTTCGCGTCCTGCTCGACCTTCGCGAGCTCGGCCTGCAGGCTCGCGGCGCTCTCGTCGCGGCTGACGGCCTCGGGCAGGTCCTTCCTGAAGACCTTCTGCACCGACTCGTCCTGGAAGAGCTTCGCGAGGTCGAGGTAGGTCTGGTTGTCCTTGTCGGCGTTCCGCACCGCGAAGACGTTGACGTACGGCGCCGCACTCGCGCTCGACGGGTCGTCCTGGTAGATCGCGTCGGAGATCGGCAGGCCGGCGGCGGTGGCGTAGTTGTTGTTCACCACGGCGGCCGCGACCGAGCCCTGCTGCAGGGCGTTCGCGGTCTGCGAGGCGTTCAGCGGCTGGACGTCGACCTTCGACGACTCGATGTCGGTGGTCGTCGAGAAGGGCGAGCCGCCGTCCTTCAGCGTGACGAGCTTCGCGGACTGCAGGATGAGGAGCGCCCGGGCCTGGTTGATCGCGTCGTCCGGGATCGCGACCTTGGCGTCCGCCGGCAGCGCGGCGACGTCGTCGTACTTCGTCGCGTAGAGCGGCAGCGGGTAGACGGCCGTCGAGCCGATCGGCTGCAGGTCGTCGTCCGAGGTGACGTTGTAGTCGGCGAGGTACTGGATGTGCTGGAACTGGTTGATGTCCAGCTGCTCGTCCTTCAGCGCCGGGTTCGGCAGCGAGTAGTCCGAGAAGTTCGTCAGCTTGACCGTCACGTCGAGCTTCGACTTCGCGAGCTTCGTGTAGGTGTCCCAGTACGAGAGCGACTTGTCCGCGACGCCGATCGTGACGGTCTTCGGCGATCCACCGGCCGTGGCGCCGTTCTCGGAGCCACCGGAGCGGACGGCCCCGACGATGAGGGCGACGACGATCGCGACGACGACCACCGCGGCGGCGACGATCCAGCCGATCGGGCGCTTGCCCTTCGGCTTCTCGGGGAGTGCGGGTGCTGCGGACATGGCGGGGCTCCTCGTGGGCGGTGCTGGCAGTGCTGTGGGGACGCCGCGGTGGTCCGCGGCGTGCAGTCGAGTGTGACGGGCCGGTCCAGCGGGTGCGAGTTGCGTTCCGCCGTGTTACATCCGTGTCACACGGCTCGCTGGTTCACTCGGAGGGTGCGCAGCCTCGAACTCGTCCTCGGACCGTCGTCGGACGCCGCCGTGCGTGCGGCGTGGCAGGCGCTCGTCGACGCGGACCTGCCGAGCCTCGGTCGCTCGGACACGAACAGCCCGCACGTGACGCTGGCCGCCGGCGACGAACTGGCGGTCCCCGACGCGTTCGACGTGCCGGTGCCGTCGCGGCTCCGCCTCGGTGGGGTCCTGCTCTTCCCCGCAGGCACGGGCCGGAGCGTGCTCGCGCGGGCGGTCGTCGTCGATGGTGCGCTCGCCGCCTTCCACGAGGCCGTCCACCGGGCCGCCCCCGGCGCCACTGGCACCACCGCACCCGGCGCCTGGTCGCCGCACCTGACGTTCGCGCGGCGCGTCCGGGACGACGACCTCGCGGCCGCGGTCGCCGCGCTCCGCGACGCGCCGCTGCCCGAGGAGCTGGCGATCGGCGGGGTGCGGCACTGGGACGGCGCGTCCAGGACACTCACGCCGATCGGGTGAGGTGGCGATGCAGCCTCGGACCGCGGACGGCGGACGGCCTGGAGGCGCGGGTCAGGTCCCCAGGATCCGCTCGCCGAACGCGGATGCGAACGTCCGGTCGGGGTCCGCGGCCCGGACGAGTTCGCGGAAGTCCGGCAGGCGCGGGTACAGCGGCGCGATCGCGGCGCCGTCGAGCGAGCTCATCTTCCCCCAGTGCGGGCGGCCGTCGAACGGTGCGAGCAGCGCCTCGAGGTCGGGCAGCAGTCGGGCGACCTCGGCCGGGTGCTTCTGCCACGTGAACGCGATGCAGAGCACGTCCTCGCCCTGGGTCGGGCTGAGCCAGAACGGGTCCGCCGCCATCGTGCGGATCTCGCACACGTGCAGGTGCGGCTGGATGCGGTCGGCCATGGTCCGGACGGCGTCGAGTGCGGCGCCGGCGTGCCGGAGCGGGACGAAGTGCTCGCTCTGCACCTCGGAGCCGTGGCTCGGCACGGAGTCGATCGGGAAGTGCGGCAGCCGGTCCCACCACGGCCCGACCGAGCCGTCCCGGGCGGTGTGGTGCCCGTCGCCGGGCGAACCGGGCAGCCGGGGCGCGCCGAACAGGTCGTCCGGGACGGCCACGTCGTCCTCGCCGTCGGGGACGCGGGACTTCAGCAGCACCTCGGTCACCGCGTCGCCGAACACCGTGTACGAGCAGACCGACGTCGCGGCGGCGTGGACCTCGGCGACGTGGGCCGTGAAGGTGTCCCAGGGGATCGGGCCGTAGGTGTCCTGGCGCATCCGGTACGTCGGCTGGACGTCGAGGGTGACGCGGGTGAGGACACCGAGCAGGCCGAGGTGGAGCACGGCGCCGTCGAACGTGGGGTCGTCGCGGTCGATCGTCCGTGCCGCGCCGTCGGGTCCGAGCACCTCGAACGACCGGACCGCGGTGCTGAGCGAGCCGAGGGCGGTGCCGGACCCGTGGGTGCCGGTCGCGATCGCGCCGGCGATCGAGATGTGGGGGAGCGACCCCGTGTTGTGCAGGGCGAACCCGGCGCGGTCGATCTCGGGCGCGACGACGCCGTAGCGCGTCCCGGCACCCATCGTGACCGTCCGCCGCCCCGCGTCGACCTCGAGGTCGACCGGGATGCCGGTGAGGTCGAGCAGCACACCGGGCGCGTCCGGCGCGTCGTTGAACGAGTGCCGGGTGCCGAGACCGTGCACCCGGGGGGAGCGGGCGACGATCTCGGCGGCCTCGTCGATCGACGACGGACGGAGGACCCGTTCGGCCGTGTAGGTGACCGTGCCGGACCAGTTCAGCTCGCTCGTCGTCGACCGCATGTCGCCCACGATGCCACGCGCCCCCTGGCGGAGGCGGGAACCGTCAGTGCATCGACGGTGCCGGGGCGCCGTCCGGGGTGGCCGGTCGCCGCACGAGGGAGCACATCGCGATCCCGAAGAGCGAGATCACCGCGCCGACGAGGAACGCCGTCCGGACGCCGGACGCCGTCGCCTCGGCGAGGCCGGCGGCGCCGCTGCCCGCCGCGGCACCCGAGGCGCCGATGGTGAGCAGGGTGACGAACAGGGCCGTCCCGGCCGCTCCGGCGAGCTGTTGCGCCGTGCCGAGGACCGCGCTGCCGTGCGAGTAGAGCTTCGGGGGCAGGCCGCCGAGCGCCGCGGTGAACAGCGGCGTGAAGGTGAGCGCGAGCCCGATGCTCAGGACGACGTGGGCGCCGAGGACGAACCACACGCTGGTGTCCACGCCCACCGTCGAGAGCCCCCAGAGGACGGCGCTGACGATGATCGCGCCCGGGATGAGGAGCACCCGCGGGCCGCGGCGGTCGTAGATGCGCCCGACGACCGGGGACAGCAGCCCCATGATGAGCCCGCCGGGCAGCAGGAGCAGGCCGACGTTCAGCACGTCGAGCCCGAGGACCCGCTCGAGGTAGATCGGCAGCAGGATCAGGGTGCCGAACATCGCCATGAAGCTGAGGCCCATCGCGACGATCGGGATCGTGAAACCCTTCGTCCGGAACGTGCGGAGGTCGAGCAGTGCCCGGTCCGCGCGCTGCAGGCGGGTCTGCCGGACGACGAACAGGGCGAGGGCGACGGCACCGACCACGAGCGACGCGACCGGCACGAGCGGACCGGTCGAGCCGGCCTCGCCGATGCTCGACAGGCCGTAGACGATCCCGCCGAACGCGAAGGCGGACAGCACGACCGAGAGCACGTCGAGCGGCGCCTTCCGGGGCGTCGAGACGTTGCGGACCTTGACCATGCCGAGCACCAGCGCGGCGAGCGCGATCGGCAGCACGAAGCCGAAGAGCCACCGCCACGAGAAGGCGTTGAGGATGAGGCCCGAGATCGTCGGGCCGATCGCCGGGGCGACGGAGATGACGATCGAGATGTTGCCCATCACGCGGCCGCGGTGCGCGGGCTCGATGAGCGTGAGCACCGTCGTCATGAGCAGCGGCATCATGATCGCGGTGCCGCTGGCCTGCACGATGCGGCCGAGGAGCAGCATCGAGAAGCCCGGCGCGAGCAGCGCGATCAGGGTGCCGGCGGAGAACAGGCTCATCGCCCAGACGAACACCGGCCGGGTGTTGAAGCGCTGCAGCAGGAACCCGGTGATCGGGATGACGACCGCCATCGTGAGCAGGAACCCGGTGGTGAGCCACTGCCCGGTCGCGGCGCTGATGTCGAGGTCGTCCATGAGCCGCGGCAAGGCGACGCCCATGATCGTCTCGTTGAGGATCACGACGAACGCCGAGACCAGCAGCAGCCCGATCACGAGTCGGGTCTCGCCGGCGGAGGGCTGCGCGACGCTCCCGGTGCGGGGTGCGGAATCGACGGCCTGGGTCATGCGGGGCTCCTGGTGGATCACGACTGGTGGGACGAGGGGGCGCGACGAGCGCAGACAGGGCAACCGCCTGAGTGGATTCGATTATTCCGCTTCCGTCCGACATCCGCGCCGCCGGGCGCGCGCCGCGGTCCCGCTCCGACGCGCCGCGGTCCCGCTCCCACGCGCCGCGGTCCCGCGAGGATCAGTGCAGGATCGCGAAGCCCTCCACGTCGCCGTGCGGCACCACCGGGCGGCAGGACACGTCGGTCACCTCGGCGGACGGCGGCCCGGTCCGGATGAACGTCATCAGCGCGTCGACCGCGGGCGCCGGCCCCTCCGCCTCGACCTCGACCGTGCCGTCGAACAGGTTCCGGGCGTACCCGGCGAGTTCGAGTCCGTCGGCCTTCCGCGCGGTCCAGTACCGGAAACCGACCCCCTGGACCGTCCCCGACACGACGGCGTGCATCCTCGTCACCGTAGTCATGCGGCTCAATGTAGGCGCGCGGTCCGACCAGGAGTTTTCGTAGCTGTTTCCGTCTCGTGAAACCCGGTGATAGTGTCATCGCAACCCGAACACTTCAAGTCCTCATGACACTATCTACCGAGCTCCCCATCCGCGTCGCGGTCTCGACCGTGATCGTCGCGCTGCGCCCGCACCCGGACACCGGCGCCCCGGCGCTCTGGATGCCGCTCGTTCGCCGGGTGGCCGAGCCGTACGAGGGATCATGGGCGCTCCCCGGCGGGTGGGTCCGGCCGGACGAGGGGCTCGAGGACTCCGCCGCCGCCCGCCTCCGCGAGACCACGAACGTCCAGCCGCGCTACCTCGAGCAGCTCTACGCCTTCGGCGACGTCGACCGCTCACCGAGCCGCGTCGTGTCGATCGTGTACTGGGCCCTCGTCCACCCGGACGAGGCGAGCACGGTGCCGGACGACTGGAACGTGCGGTGGTTCCTCGCCGACGAGCACCCGCCGCTCGCGTTCGACCACGACCGCATCGCCGAGTACGCGCTCTGGCGCCTCCGCAACAAGATGTCGTACTCCCGGATCGCGCAGGCGTTCCTGGGGGACCGGTTCACCCTCGCCGAGCTCCGCGGGGTGTACGAGGCGGTGCTCGGGCGTGCGCTCGACCCCGCGAACTTCCGTCGTCAGGTCGAGAAGACCGACGCGATCCTGCCGACGGACGAGACCACGAGCGGGGGTCGGCACCGTCCGGCTCGGCTGTACCGCTCGAACCCCGACCTGGCCTACGCGGACAACGGCCCGCTGCAGCAGGGCAAGAAGCCGTAGAACCGAAGGAACGCCCGTGTCCATCGCCACCACCATCGAACTGATCTCCAACGGTCAGGCCGCCGGCAGCACCTGCACGCCCGACCTCGCGATGCCGACGTGGGACTTCGACGCCCGACCCGGGTACGGACCCGGGTCGTCGATGTCCGACGTCATCCCGACCTCCGCGCCCCGGCAGGGCGTCATCCCGGACGAGTACCGGAACGCGCCGGTCGACGAGCTGCACGAGCGCATCGAGCGCGCGAAGGCGACCCTCGGCGACCGGGTCGTGGTGCTCGGGCACTTCTACCAGCGCGACGAGGTCGTGCGGCACGCGGACTTCCTCGGTGACTCGTTCCAGCTCGCGAACGCCGCGCTGACGAAGCCCGACGCCGAGGCCATCGTGTTCTGCGGCGTGCACTTCATGGCCGAGACGGCGGACATCCTCGCCCGCGACGACCAGCGCGTGATCCTGCCGAACCTCGCCGCGGGATGCTCGATGGCGGACATGGCCGACATCGACAGCGTCGAGGCGGCCTGGGCGGAACTCGAGCATGTCTACGGCACCGAGCCCGATGCCGACGGCCGGGTGCCGGTCATCCCCGTCACGTACATGAACTCCGCCGCGGACCTCAAGGCGTTCTGCGGGCGGCACGGCGGGATCGTGTGCACCTCGTCGAACGCGGCCACCGTGCTCGAGTGGGCGTTCGAGCGCGGGCAGCGCGTCCTGTTCTTCCCCGACCAGCACCTCGGCCGGAACACCGCCAAGGCGATGGGCATCAGCACCGACCTGATGCCGATGTGGAACCCCCGGAAGCCCCTCGGCGGCAACGACGCCCAGACCCTGCAGGACGCCAGGGTCGTGCTGTGGCACGGCTTCTGCTCGGTGCACCGCCGCTTCACCGTCGACCAGATCGACCAGGCACGCCGCGAGCACCCGGGCGTCCAGGTGATCGTGCACCCCGAGTGCCCGATGGGCGTCGTCGACGCCGCCGACCACGCCGGCAGCACCGACCTCATCCGGAAGACCGTCGCCGCCGCCACCGAGCCGACCACCTTCGCGATCGGCACCGAGATCAACATGGTGAACCGGCTCGCCGCCGAGTACCCGCAGCACACGATCTTCTGCCTCGACCCGGTCGTCTGCCCCTGCTCGACGATGTACCGGATCCACCCGGGCTACCTGGCGTGGGTGCTCGAGGCGCTCGTCGACGGCGAGGTCCTCAACGAGATCGTCGTGCCGGCTGACGTCCAGGCCGACGCCAAGGTCGCCCTCGAGCGCATGCTCGCCGCGAAGCCGCGAGCCTGAACCCCGAGCCTGAACCCCGAGCCTGAACCCCGAGCCTGAACCCCGAGCCTGGAGAACCGAGGAAGCACCCGTGCACGTCGTCATCGTCGGCTCCGGCATCGCCGGACTCACCGCAGCGATCCGTGCGAGCGCCCGCCACGACGTCACCCTGATGACGAAGGGGACGCTCGCCGACGGGGCGACGGCGTACGCCCAGGGCGGTGTCGCGGTCGCACTCGGCGCCGACGACTCCGCCGCGCTCCACATCGCCGACACCCACGTGGCCGCCGCGGGCAGCGCCGACGTCCGAGCGGTCGAGGTGCTCTGCACGGACGGTCCCGCGCGGGTGCGGGACCTGCTCGCCCTCGGGGTGCCGTTCGACCGCACCGCTGACCCGGCGAGCCTCGACAAGTACGGCGACGACCTCGCCCGCGGGCGCGAGGCCGCGCACGGTCGGTGGCGCGTCGTGCACGCCGACGGCGACGCGACCGGCGCGGCCATCGAGGCGACCCTCGTCGGCGCCCTGCACCGCCGACACGTCACGATCCTCGAACGGACCTGCCTCGCCGACCTCGTGGTCCGTGACGGCGCGGTCGTCGGGGTCGACGTCCTCGACCTGCTCGGCGAACCGCGGCGGATCGACGCCGACGCCGTCGTGCTCGCCTCCGGCGGCGCCGGGCACCTCTACCGCGAGACGACGAACCCGCTCGTCGCGACGGGCGACGGGCAGGCGGCCGCCTGGCGTGCCGGTGCGGTCCTGGCCGACCTGGAGTTCGTGCAGTTCCACCCGACCCGGCTCGCGGTCCCCGGCGGCGGGCTCGTGTCCGAGGCGGTCCGCGGCGAGGGGGCCGTGCTCCGCGATGCCCGCGGGCGCCGCTTCATGGCCGACGTCCACCCCGACGCCGAGCTCGCCCCCCGCGACGTCGTCGCCCGGGGCATCGCGGCCGCCGTCCGGGAGCAGGGCGGCGAGCCCGTGCTCCTCGACGCGACCGGCCTCGACCCCACGTTCCTCGTCCGACGCTTCCCCGGGCTCACCCGCGCCACAAGGTCGGCCGGGTTCGACTGGACCCGCGAGGGCGTCCCGGTCGCCCCCGCCGCCCACTACGCGATGGGCGGGATCGTCACCGACGCCGAGGGACGGACGAGCCTGCCGGGCCTGTTCGCGATCGGCGAGGTCGCCTGCACGGGTGTCCACGGCGCGAACCGTCTCGCCTCGAACTCCCTGCTCGAGGGCCTCGTCTTCGCGGTCCGCGCAGCGGACGCGCTCGCCGTCCCGCGACCCGACCGACTCCGCCTCCGCGGCGACGCGACGCTCCCCGTCACCAGCGTGACCGGTGCGGTCGAGGCGAGCCGCGCCTCCCGTCCGGCCCGGCCAGGAGGCGCGGCTCGTCCGACCGACGGCACCGCCCTCCGGCAGGCGGTGCAGTCCGTCATGACGGACCGGGTGGGGCTCCTCCGCGACGCGAGCGGTCTCGCGAGCGCGCGAGCGGACCTGGCCGCCCTCGTCGCCCCGGCACCGACCGGCGTCCGTGACCTCGAGGACCGGGCGCTCCTCGACCTCGCCCGCATCACCACCGTCGCCGCCGAGGCCCGGACCGAGTCCCGCGGCGCCCACGCCCGCACCGACCACCCCGACACCGACCCCGCAGCCCCCGCGTCCCGCGCGTGGGTCGCCCAGCACGCAGCCGTCCCGCAGGAGGTACCCGCATGACCGTCGACCCCGGCACGATCCCGCCGCACGCCCTCCGGCGCGTCATCGACACCGCGCTCGAGGAGGACGCCCCCTGGGGTGACGTCACGAGCGAGACGCTCATCCCGGCGGACGCCACCGCGACGGCGACCCTCACCGCTCGGGAGCCCGGCGTCCTGAGCGGCGGTGACGTGTTCGTCCAGGTCATGTACGCCGTCGACCCCACGATCGACGCGGTGCTGCACGCGCCGGACGGCAGCCGCTTCGCCGCCGGGGACGTCCTCGCGACGGTGACCGGGCCCGCGCGGTCGGTCCTCCGGGCCGAGCGCGTCGCGCTGAACCTCGCGCAGCGGATGTCCGGCATCGCGACCGCGACGGCGACCTTCGTGGCGGCCGTCGCCGGCACCCGCGCCCGGATCGTGGACACCCGGAAGACCACGCCGGGCCTGCGGGCGCTCGAGCGCTACGCCGTGCGGTGCGGCGGCGGCCACAACCACCGGACGTCGCTGTCCGACGCGGTGCTCGCGAAGGACAACCACCTCGCGGTGCTGCTCGCCGGCGGCATCGGCATCCAGGACGCGATCGCCACGGCGCGCGAACGGCTCGGCCACACCGTCCACCTCGAGGTCGAGGTGGACCGGATCGACCAGATCGAACCCGTCGTCGCGGCCGGCGTCGACACGATCATGCTCGACAACTTCACGACCGACCAGCTCCGGGACGGGATCGCCGTCGTCGCCGGGCGCGCCCTCGTCGAGGCCTCCGGCGGGGTCTCCCTCGACACGGTCGCCGCCATCGCCGCCACCGGGGTCGACGTCATCTCGGTGGGCGCGCTCACCC